>NZ_JBEZEV010000035.1:0-60658 GCF_040649055.1 Micromonospora sp. NPDC049060 | reverse complement strand
GTTTTTGGGGTTCACCGGGGGGGGGCCCGGGGGGCGTGGGCCCGGGGGGAACCACCCGGGCCCGGGGGGGGGGCCCGGGGGGGCCCCCCCCGCCCCCGGCCCCACCGCCCAAGCCTGGCCGGCACTGTCGTCCGATGCGAACCGGGTCTGCCCTGGTTAGGCTGGGAGTCCCCCACCGGTCGGCGTCGTGGTGTGCCGCCCGCCAGCCCCACGAGGAGCGCCATGCAGCCCGCCGACGCCGCCCCGGCCGCCACCGAGCCGCCCGTGCCGGGCCGGCCCGGCGAGGCCGGCGCGACCGTCGGGGCGGAGGCCACCGGGGAGGCGCGGGACACCGGCAGCGTCGTTCCCCAGCCGCGTACCGGTCCGGGCGCCGCGACGCCGACGGTCCCGCAGCCCCGCTCGGCGCCGGAGCCGGACGCCGCCGGGGCGGCGCCCAGCGAGGCCGGCGCCCCGCCGAGCGGGGCCGGCACCGACGCCGACGCTCCGGCGGACGCCCGGCCCGAGAGTGGCCTCACCGAGCGTGAGCGCGGCATCCTCGCCTTCGAACAGCAGTGGTGGCGGCACGCCGGCGCCAAGGAACAGGCCATCCGGGACACCTTCGCCCTCTCGGCCACCCGCTACTACCAGTTGCTCAACGGGCTGCTCGACAACCCGGCAGCCCTCGCCGCCGAGCCGGTGCTGATCGGGCGGCTGCGCCGGCTGCGGTCCTCCCGGGCCCGCAACCGCCGCCGCTGACCGCTGTCGTACCCCGCGACCGGTCCCGGCACCGCCGACCCCGTTCCGACAGGCCGGTCCGGTGCCGTCCGGCTTGCCGTGGTCGACGTGCCCGGCGGTGGCCACCACGAACGAGCCTCGTGGCGGCGCGCCCAGGCGGACCGCCGCTCCTACCCCCGACGCCGGTGCGGAATGTCGGCGATCCGCGCGGGTACGCGGGTGTCGTTCCGGGCCGCATCTCGCGGCCGGTTCACGTTCCGGGCCGTGACCTGCGGCCCGGGGCCGACGGAGGGAGCGGGCGATGACGCAGATCAACCCGAGCCGGCCACCGGACGGTGCGACCGGCACCGCACAGCAGACCCGGCAGGAGGCGTCCCGGGTCGGGCACCAGGCGGCCCAGGCCGGCGGACAGCTCGCGCACACCGCCGCGGAGAAGGGCGCACACGCTGCGCACGCCGCCGCGGAGAAGGGCGGACACGTCGCGCACGCCGCCGCCGAACAGGGCGGACACGTGGCGTCGGAGGCCGGGCGGCAGGCGCGCCACCTGACCGGCGAGGCCGGCACGCAGTTGCGCGACCAGGCCCGGGCGCAGCAGCACCGGGCCGCCGACGGGCTGCGCGGCATCGGGCGCGAACTCAGCTCGATGGCGGAGCGGAGCGAGGACTCCGGGATGGCCGCCCAGGCGGTCCGCCGGGCCGCCGACGCCGCCCAGCAGGCGGCGGGCTGGCTCGACGAGCGCGAACCCGGGGCGATGCTCCACGACGTGCGGTCGTACGCGCGCCGGCACCCGGGCACCTTCCTGGCCGGCGCGGCCCTGGCCGGCATGCTGGTCGGGCGGCTCACCCGGAACCTGACCGCGTCGGGCGACGGGGCGCGGGCCGAGGGCCAGCCGTCGATGCCGCCGACCGGGCCGGGTACCGCGCCCACCGCGGCCGGGCCGCAGCCGTACGAGCGGACGGCCGAGGCGCCGTACATGCCCGAGGGGGCGTACACCGGGACGGCCCGGGTGCGCAACGCCTCGCCGTCGGGCCGGCAGGGGCCGGACATCCCGGGCGGGGTGGCGCCGTGAGTGCCCCCGAGAAGGAGCGGACGCAGTCGGTCGGCGACCTGCTGGGCGACGTGACCCGGGACTTCTCCGTGCTGGTCCGCAAGGAGGTCGAACTGGCCAAGGCGGAGCTGCGCGAGGAGGCGGGTCAGGTCGGCAGGCTCGCCGGCATGTTCGGCGGGGCCTCGCTGGCCGGTTTCCTGACGGTGCTGTTCGTGTCGTACGCGCTGTGGTGGGGGCTGTCCAACGTGATGGACCAGAGCTGGGCGGCGCTGATCGTGGCCGTCATCTGGGGTGTCGTCACGGGTGTCCTGCTCTCCAGGGCGCGCAGGGAGAAGGAGCAGCTCCGCTCGGTGCTGCCCCGGACGAGGCAGACCGCACAGGAGATTCCGAAGGCGGCGCGCGGCCGGTGAACCAGCCGGGAGGGAGCAGATCATGTCCAACGATCCGGACCGGATCCGGTGGGAGATCGAGAACACCCGGAACGAACTGAGCAGCGACGTCGACGCGCTGGCCGACAAGGTCAACCCGCGGCGGATCGCCGGTGAGCGCGTCGGGCAGGCCCGTGGCGCGTTCACCCGGGCCAGGGAGAAGGTGATGGGCGTGCAGTCTGACGGGCAGGGCACCGCACAGCGGATGTCGCAGGCGACAGGTCAGCGGATGTCGCACGCGGCCGATTCGGCGCGGGAGTTCGGCGGGCAGTCCCGGGAACGGGTGTCGCACGCGGCCGATTCGGCGCGGGCGTTCGGGGAGCAGTCCCGGGAGCAGATGTCGCACATGGCCGGGTCGGTGCGGGAGGAGGCCCGCTCGCTCGGGCAGCAGTCCCGCCAGCAGGCGCAGGGCAACCCCCTGGCGGCCGGCCTGATCGCCTTCGGCGCCGGTCTGCTGGTCTCGTCGCTGATCCCGCCCAGCCGCCCCGAACGGCACTGGGCCGGGCAGGCCAAGGACATGGTCGGCGAGCATTCCGACCAGCTGCGGGCGCAGGCCAGACACCTGCGGGAGCAGGCCGGCGAGGTGGGCCGCGAGATGGGCCACGAGGTCAGCCACAACATGCGCGGACCGGCGCAGGAAGCGGCCCGGGCGGTCGGTTCGACGGCCGCCAGTGGCGCGTCCGCCGTCCGGGATCAGGGCCGGTCGGCCGCCCACCAGATGCAGGGGCAGGCGCATGAGACCGCCGACGACCTCCGTCGCCGCTGAGGCGACCCGGGTGGTCGGGGCGGCGCGGACGATGCGGGTACGCTCCGCGTCCGCGCCGCCCCCCGGCCGGGCGGTCAACGAGGACCTGGTCTTCCGGTTCGGGCCGCTGGTCGGCGTACTGGACGGCGCCAGCGTGCCGGAGGGCTTCGACACGGGCTGCGCGCACGGCACCGCCTGGTACGTCCGGCACCTCGCGGCCCGGCTCGGGCTGGCGGAGGCGGTCCGCCCGACGGCGACCCTGATGAGCAACCTGGCGGCGGCGATCCTCGCGGTCCGGGCCGACCACGGCGACGGGTGCGACCTCGACCATCCGGGCACCCCGTCGAGCACGGTCTGCCTGCTGCGCGACGGGGGCGACCACCTCGACTACCTCGTGCTCTGCGACAGCACGCTGGTGCTCGACGCCGGCGGTCGGGTCAGCGTGGTCACCGACGACCGACTGGACACCGCCACGGCGGAGCTGCGTGCCATGGTCGCGGCCCTGCCGGCCGGCGGCGCCGACCGGGTGACCCGGATGCGGCAGGCGGTCGGCATGCAGCGGGCGCGGATGAACCGCACCCACGGTTACTGGGTGGCGGCCGCCGACCCGGACGCGGCGTTCCACGCGGTGACCGGGACCCTGCCGCTGCGGGGGCCGGGTGCGGTACGCCGGGCGGCACTGCTCAGCGACGGCGTGTCGGCCCTGGTGGAGCAGTTCGGCGTCCTCGACTGGGCGGGGCTGCTGGACGTGGCGACCGCCGAGGATCCCGCCGCGCTGATCGACCGGGTACGCGTCGCCGAGCGCGACCATCCGGACCGGTTGCGCCGGCACAAGCCGGCCGACGACGCCTCCGTGGTGCTCTGCGAGTTCGACGCCGAGGCACCCTGACCGGCCCCGGGGGCGGGGCGGTTCCGCCGCCCGTCACCTGGGCCGGACGGGCGGTCGACAGCGGAGCGTGAGGCGGAACACGATGCGGGCCGACCGGCCGGTACCTTCCGCCGGACCGCCAGTCGAGGCCCGATGGGGTGGACTTGGGCCGGTGGGGCCGGCAGACTGCGGCACGTGGCGGGAACGGTGCGGCTGGAGCCGGTGGACGAGCAGAACCTGGAACCATTGCTCTCCGTAGCGGCTGCGGAAGCGGAGCCCGGCGACGTGATGCCGCCGGTGGAGGCCCCTGCGGGCTGGTCGTGCGCCCGGCGGGAGGCGTTCCGGGAGTTCCACCGGGCGAGCTTCGGCGGTCTGGACGGCCCGACCGGCACCTGCATGTACGCGATCCTGGCCGGCGGCGAGGTGGTCGGCATGATCCGGATGGCCCGCCGCGACGAGCCGGGCACGGTCGAGACCGGGATGTGGCTGGGCCGCTCCGCCCGGGGCCAGGGAATCGGCGCGGCCGCCCTGCGCGAACTGTTGAACGAGGCGGCGGCGGCCGGAATGCGCCTGGTGGTCGCGGAGACCACCGTCGACAACCACGGTGCCGTTTCCGTGCTGAAGAAGTGTGGCGCCAAATTGCGCGAAAGTGGCGGTGCGGTGCACGCCGAGATATGCCTCGATTCGACGCTGCCGGCCATGTGACGACCGTTCTGCATTTATTTCCTTTCTGACGTTCTTCCTGCTCAGCGCTGCCTCCCTGTCGGCTTTGCGCGGTTTGTGGGGCGCGCCCTCCGGCCCGGGTGGATGGTTCCGACAAAGCGCGGGAGTGTTTCGCCGATAGGCCAACGGGTACTGCCCGTCGGGTCCGATTAAACGGGACACCTGATGTGCGGTCCGGCGCGTGCTGATCCCCGGCGGCCATTCTTTCGACCATTGCCGTCAGGTGTCCGGCGCTCCGGGGAGCGAAGGAGAACTGATGAAGAGCGGAGCACGAATCGGGCTCGCGGTCGGCTTCGGCTACCTGCTGGGCCGGCGGCGCAAGCTGCGTACCGCCCTCACCCTGGCCGCCGCGGTCGCGGCCGGCCGGGCCAGTCGGGAGCCCGGCGGACTGCTGAAGGCGGGCGGAAACCTGCTTCAGTCGTCTCCCCACCTGAGCAACCTCGGCCGCCTGGGCGGCCCGCTCGCCGCCGCCTCCAAGGCGGCCGCGACCGCCGCCGCCGGCAGCGGCATCGATGCCATCAGCGGCAAGCTGCGCGGCTCGGCCGACGCGCTGCGCCGCAAGGGCGGGGCCGGCGACGGCGACCGGCCGGACCGGGACACCGACGCCGAGCAGCAGGGGCGCGACGACGCCGAGCAGCAGGGGCGCGAGGACGACGGCGGGCAGCGGGACCGCGACGACGACGGCGGGCAGGACCGCGACGACGACGGCGAGCAGCGGAACCGCGACGCCGGCGACCAGCGGCGGGGGCGGTGACCATGCCGGACACGAAGAACCCCGGCGGACTCGGGGACAAGGTCCGGGGCCAACTCGCCGGCGAGGCGCGCAACCTGGCCAGCGCCATCGGCGAACGCGCGATGCGGGTGGTGACGGAGCGGATCACGGGCGCGACCGGCCGGCTCAGCGACTACGCGAAGCAGGGCGGGGGTCCCGGCCTGATCGCCGCTGCCACCGGCGCGCAGAAGCTCGCGGAGGGCGGTTCACCGGTGAAGGCGATGGTCCATGCCGGACTGGCCGGCGGTAAGGAGAAGGTCATGTCGGCGCTCGGCAAGGGTGGCAAGGGCGGCGGCAAGAAGGTCAAGGTCACCAACATCGTCGAGGCGATCGAGGTCGGCGTGCCGGTCCGGGTCGCGTACGACCAGTGGACCCAGTTCGGCGACTTCCCGAGCTTCATGAAGAAGGTCGAGAACGTCGACACCGAGTCGGACGAGAAGCTGACCTGGAAGGCGCAGGTCTTCTGGTCGCACCGCACCTGGGAGTCCACAATCGTCCGGCAGATCCCGGACAAGCTGATCCACTGGCGCTCGAAGGGCGAGAAGGGCTCCGTCGACGGCACCGTCAGTTTCCACGAGCTGTCGCCCGACCTGACCCGGATCCTGGTGGTGCTGGAGTACCACCCGCAGGGCCTCTTCGAGCACACCGGCAACCTGTGGCGGGCCCAGGGCCGCCGCGCCCGGCTGGAGCTGAAGCACTTCGTCCGGCACGTGATGACCCACACGGTCCTCGACCCGGACTCGGTGCAGGGCTGGCGCGGCGAGATCGAGGACTCGCAGGTGGTCCGCGACCACGAGACCGCGCTGCGCGAGGAGCAGGAGGAGCGCGAGCAGCAGGAGCGCGAGGAGCAGGAGCGCCAGGGGCAGGAGGAGGGCGAGGAGCGACAGCAGCGCGAGCAGCGCGGCCGGCGCGAGCCCGAGCCCGAGCCCGAGGAGGAGGAGGCCGAGGAGGAGCCGCGCGAGAGGCGCAGGACCGCCGAGCGTGGCCGCCGCCAACCGCCCCAGCGCCGTCGCCCGGCCGAGGACGAGGAGTACGAGGACGAGTACGACGAGGGCGACTACGACGAGTACGAGGAGGAGGAGCCGGAGGAGGAACAGCCCCCGCCGCGCCGCCGTGCCCCTGAGCGGGCCCGCCGCCCGCAGCCCCGTGAGGAGCCGCGTTCCCGTGAGGAGCCGCGTTCCCGTGAGGAGCCGCGTTCCCGTGAGGAGCCCCGGGCCCGCCGCTCCCCGGAAGCACCCCGGCGCCCGGTGGTCCGCCGTCGACGGGAGGAGCGGGAGTGACAATCGCGACGAGTGAGGCTCAGGGCGGCGGCGCCCTGCAACGCGGCGGAGGGGGCTCCGGCCTGGCCGATGTCGTGGAGACCGTGCTGGACAAGGGCGTGGTGATCGACGCCCAGGTCTCGATCGCGGTGGTCGGCATCCAGCTGGTCGAGATCAACGCCCGGATCGTCATCGCCAGCGTGGAGACCTACCTGCGCTTCGCCGAGGCGGTCGACCGGTTCGACATCACCCCGAAGGGCCAGAAGGGGCTGCCCGACCTGGTCGAGGGGGCCTCGGGGGCGGTCGGCGCCGGCAAGGCGGTCTCGGGCATCGGCAAGACGGTCGGCGCGATCAAGGACGCCGTCGGCGAGCTGGGCCCGGACGACCAGGATCGGGACCGGGACCGGGACCGGGATCGCGACCGGCCCCGGCGGCGACGGGACGAGGAGCGGTGAGCATGGCCGAGGAGACCGGACTGTTCATCTACGGCATCGTGCCCTCCGACGTGGAGCCGACCCCGGACGCCGCCGGGGTCGGCGACCCGCCCGGAGAGGTGACGGCGGTGCGGCACGAGGACCTGGCCGCGCTGGTCAGCGATGTGAGCCTGACCGAGCCGCTCGGCCGGCCGGCGGACCTGACCGCGTACCAGGAACTGGTGGACGGCACGGCGGCGGTGGCGCCGGTGCTGCCGGTGCGCTTCGGCACGGTCGTCACCGGGCCCGACGCGGTCGCCGACCTGCTGGACGCGCACCACGACCGGTTCGCCGCCGCCCTCGACGAGTTCGAGGGCCGGATCCAGTACACGGTGCACGGGCGCTACGACGAGGCGAACCTCATCGCGGCGGTGCTGGCGGACAACCCGGGCGCCGCCGACCTGGCGGACCAGGTGCGTGGGCAGCCGGAGGCGGCCACCCGGACGCAGCGGATCCGGCTCGGCGAGATCATCAGCCAGGCGGTGGAGCTGCGCCGGGAGGCGGAGAACCGGCAACTGGTCGACACGCTCGGTCCCCTCGTCGTGGCGAGCGCGCCCCGGCCGCCGAGCAACGAGCTGGACGCGTCGAACGCCGCCTTCCTGGTCGAACAGGACCGGGAGGACGAGTTCGTCTCGGCGGTCGAGGAGTACGCCGAGCAGCGCCGGGAGCTGATCCGGATGCGGCTGCTCGGCCCGCTCGCGCCGTACGACTTCGTCAGCGCCCACCAGTTGATGGGGTGACCGGTGGACATCCTGTGGACGCTGCTGACCCTGCCGTACGCGCCGGTGCGGGGGCTGACGGCGGTGGTGAAGGTGATCGCCCGGGAGGCGGAGTCGCGGCAGCGCAACCCCGTCGACGTCCGGCGCGAGCTGGAGGCGCTGGACGCGGCGGCGGCGGCGGGCGAGATCAGCGCCGGGGAACGGGACCGGGGGCAGCAGCAGGTGCTGGAGCGGCTGACCGGCGGCGTCCAGCGGCCGGCGCCCGCCCAGGGCCGGGCCCCGGCCCGGAACGGCCCCGGGTCCCGTCGGCAGAACGGCGGGACCCGGCACCAGTCCGGCGCGGACCGGGCGCGGCAGGTCGGCACCGAACGCTCGCGGCGGGTGTCGCGCGGCGGCGGCGAGGGAGGTGAGCGCGATGGGGGGTCTGATCCGCGGCGACGGCGGTCGGGCGCGTAGGAGCGAGCCCGTCGACGACGACCGGTACGACGACGAGGAGGAGTACCTCGAACCCATCACGGCCGCCGAGGCGGCGCGCGAGGGGATGCGGCAGATCGTCGAGTTGACCGGCCGGGATCCGGTGGGGACCACCTCGCTGAAGTCGTCGCGGGACGGCTGGCTGATCGGGGTGGAGGTGATCGAGGACCGGCGTATCCCCAGCTCCACCGACCTGCTCGGCCTCTACGAGGTGGAGCTGGACCTGGAGGGCGGCCTGCTCGGCTACCGACGGGTGCGGCGCTACCAGCGCGGGAAGGGCGAGGTGGGTTGAGGTGAGCGTGCAGCCGCCCCCGGTGGTGCAGAACTCCGGCCAGGTCCTGCCCGCCGGGCACGAGCCGGCCAATCTCGGCGACATCCTGGAACGCGTGCTCGACCGGGGCATCGTGATCGCCGGCGACATCCGGGTCAGCCTGCTCGACATCGAGCTGCTGACGCTCAAGCTGCGACTGGTCATCGCCTCTGTCGACACGGCCCGGCAGATCGGCATCGACTGGTGGGAGCACGACCCGTGGCTCAGCTCCCGGGCGAGGCCGCCGGTGGAGCCCGGCCCACGGGACCCGGAGCAGGTGGAGGCGGAACGCCGCCCCCGGGTCGCCCGGACGGCCGCCCGCAGGGAGGAGTGGGATGAGTTCGACGGCTGACCTCGCGCCCGCCACCGGGCCGGCGAGCTCCGGCCTCGGGGTGTGGCTGCACGGCGTGGCGCGGGAGGTCGATCCCGCACTGCTCGCCGCGACTGCCGGGATGGACGGGGCTCCGGTGCGCGCGGTGCGGGCCGCGGGCCTGGTCGCCGTCGTCAGCGCCGCGCCGCTGTCCGAGTACGGCGAGGAGGCGCTGCGCCGGAACCTGGAGGACCTGGCCTGGCTGGAGCGGGCGGCCCGGACGCACCACGCGGTGGTCGCGGCCCTGTCCCGCCACGGTGCCGTGGTGCCCGCCCGGCTGGCCACCGTCCACCACGACGACGCCCGGGTGGCGGCGCAGCTCACCGCCCGGCGGGTCGAGCTGACCACCGTCCTGGACCGGCTCGCCGGCCACGACGAGTGGGGCGTGAAGGGGTACGTCGTGCCGGGCGCGACGCCCCGCGCGGCGGAGCCCGCCGGGTCGGGCGGCGCCGGGGCGGCGTACCTGCGGCGGCGCCGGGCCCAGCTCACCGCCCGCGAGGAGGGGCAGCGGATCGCCGCCGACGCCGCCTCCGCCGTGCACGAGGCACTGGCCGGACACGCGGTGGCCGTCCGGCGGCACCCCCCGCAGGACCGCCGGCTCTCCGGCGCGCCCACCGCCATGGTGCTGAACGGGGCGTACCTGGTCGGCCAGGGGTCGGTCGCCGGATTCCGCCAGCTGGTCGGCGCGCTCGCCGGGCGGCACCCGGAGATCCGGCTGGAGCTGACCGGCCCGTGGCCGCCGTACTCCTTCGCCGAGGAGCGGCCCGCCGAGCCGGCGCTCACCGTACGGGAGCCGGCGTGCTGACGGCCCGGGGGCGGGCGTGGTGACCACGTCGCTCGCCCCCAGCAGCGCCGACGACCCGCTGGCCTACCGGCCGGTGGCCCTGGTCGACCTGCTCGACCGGGTCCTCGCCACCGGGGTGGTGATCAGCGGCGACATCACGATCGCCATCGCCGACATCGACCTGGTCCGGATCTCCCTGCGTGCGCTGGTCGCCTCCGTCGGTGCGCTCGCCCCGCCGGAACTGCGGGATGCCGCCCCGAGCGCCGCCGCCGGGTCGCCGGGGACGTGGCCGTGACCGCCCCGGACGGCCGCCCGGACGGCGCGACCGGCAGGGGTCGCGGGGGCGGCGGAGTGGGCGTGGGCAGACCGGGCGGCGGGGGCACCCGTCGGGACGAGGCGGGCGGCGGCGGCCGGCGGGACGAGGCGGCCGAGCTCGCCGCCGCGCTCGGCGACACCCGGTGGCAGCCGCCCCGGGTGACGCCGCTGGACCGTCGGCTCGCCGTCGACCGGGACGGCGTCGAGCGGGGGCTGGCCAGCCTCGTGCTCACCGTGATCGAGCTGCTGCGGCAGCTCATGGAGCGACAGGCGCTGCGCCGGGTCGACCTCGGCGACCTCACCGAGGAGCAGGTCGAACGGATCGGCACCACGCTGATGGCCCTGGAGGAGCAGATGGCGGGGCTGCGCGAGTACTTCGGCCTCACGCCCGAGGACCTCAATCTCGACCTCGGGCCCCTCGGCCCCCTCCTGCCCACCGACTGACGAGCCGCCCACGACGTCGACCCGACAGCGCCCGTCACCCCCGACCGCGCCGGGGGCACGGGCGCTCAGCCGGCCCGCTTTTCGGCGTACGCGGCGAGCCAGGCGACCTGGGCCGGGTCCAGGGACGGGCGGACCCGGGCGCGGGCCGCCGCCACGTGCGCGGCCGTGACCGTGGACGCCGTCAGCGACTCCCGCATGGCGGCCAGGGCCGCCTCGCGCACCAGCGCGGCACAGTCCGCCGCCGAGAAGCCGTCCAGCTCCCCGCCCAGCTCCACGAGGTCCACCTCGGGTGCCAGCGGCACGTTCCGGGCCGAGGCGCGCAGGATCTCCGCCCGCGCCGGCCCGTCCGGCGGCGGCACGTAGACCAGCCGTTCCAGCCGTCCCGGGCGCAGCAGCGCCGGGTCCACCAGGTCGGGGCGGTTCGTCGCGCCGACCACCACCACGTTGCGCAGCGTCTCCACGCCGTCCAGCTCGGTCAGCAGCGCGGCCACCACCCGGTCGGTGGTGCCGCCGTCGCTGGCCTGGCCGCGTACGGGGGCGAGCGCGTCCACCTCATCCAGGAAGATCAGGGTTGGCGCGGCCTCCCGGGCCCGGCGGAACAGCTCGCGGACCGCGCGCTCGCTCTCACCGACCCACTTCGACAGCAGTTCCGCGCCCTTCACCGAGAGCACGTTCGCCCGCCCCGAGCCGGCCAGCGCCGTGACCAGGTAGGTCTTGCCGCAGCCCGGTGGGCCGTAGAGGAGCACCCCGCGCGGCGGCTGCACGCCGAGCCGGGCGAAGGTGTCCGGGTAGGTCAGCGGCCAGAGCACCGACTCGGTCAGCGTCTCCTTGACCTCCGTCAGGTCGCCCACGTCGTCAAGCGTCACCGAGGCCAGCTCCAGGGTGGAGGCGGCCATGGTGGTGGGGCGGACCACCTCCAGCGCGGCGGTGAAGTCGGCCATCGCCACCGTCGGCGTCTCGGCCGACTTCTGGCGCAGCGCCGCGCGCACCCCGGCCTCGCGCAGCAGCGCGGCCAGGTCGGCGGCGACGAAGCCGGGGGTGCGCCCGGCGACCTCGTCGAGCCGCACGTCGTCGGCGAGCGGGACCTGCCGGGTCAGCACCGTCAACTGCTCCCGGCGCAGGGCCGCGTCCGGCAGCGGCACGCTGATCCGCAGCGAGAGCAGGTCCGGGGCACGCAGCGCGGGGTCGACGGCCTCGGGCCGGCCGGTGGTGCAGACGACCGCCGCCCCCGCCCGTACGGTCTCGGCGACCACCTGCCGGAACACGGTCGCCACCGGCCCCGGCCCGTCCGCCGGGGCGAGCGCCTCCACGTCGGTGACCAGCAGCACCCCGGGGCCGTCCGCGCGCGCCTCGGCGGCGGCGGCGCGCAGCCGGTCGGCGGCAGCCTGGTTGGTCAGCGCGGCCACCTCGGGAGCCCAGAGCGGGCTGACCCGGGCCCCGACCCGGGCGGCCACGGCCCGTACGAGCGCCGCCTTGCCGGAGCCGGCCGGCCCGGCGATCAGCACGCCCAGCGAGACGGTCGTGCCCAGCCGGCCCAGCACCTCCCGGTGGTGGAAGCCGAGGTCGAGCAGCTCGGTCAGCTCCTCGGCCTGCGACCGCAGCCCGGGCAGCTCGTCCACCGCGGGCGGCGCTTCGTCGACGCTCCCGGCGGTGCGTCCCGTGGCGTCCACGGCGCCCGGGAGGCGTACGCCACCCGTGGCAGCCGCCCGGCCCGCTGCGGTCCCGTTCGGGGTCGGGCCCGCGTCGAGGCGTCGCCCCTGCGGGGCGGGTCCGGTGCCGGCGGAGCCGTGGGTCGCCTGGCCGTGCTCCCAGCCGACGACGGTGTCCATGGTGACCAGCGAGCCGGTGTCGGGCTCGGCGGCGGCCACGGCGAGCAGGGTGCTGGTCCAGGCGTACCCGACGCTGTTGGAGAGGCTGCGGCGGGCGGCCTCCACGAGGCTGCGCACCGAGGCGTCGGGCAGCACGTCCTGCGGCAGCAGCGACACGTCGTCCCCGGTCGTCACCACCTTGCCGAGCAGGGCCAGCCGGAGCATCTCGGGCGAGACCACGGCGGCGATCTGCGCCGGACCGGCGAGAAGCACCCGACGGGCCGGCGTGACCGGCAGGCGGCTCACCGTCACCTGGGCGCCGTCGCGGATGCCGAGGTTGCCCAGCATGAGGTCGTCGGCGTAGAGCAGCGCGGTGCTGGCGGTCGGCTCGGCCGGCGCGACGATGCCGGCGGTCACCCGCCGGCCCGCCAGCCGCACCGGGTCGCCGGGGCGCAGCGCCAGCGCGGTGAGCACCTCCGGGTGCAGCCGGACGACGCCCCGTCGGGCGTCGAGGGCCGCCGGCCGCAGGCTCGCGGTCAGGGTCAGGTCGGGTTCCGCCACCGCCCGACCCTAGCCGCCGTGGTCACGCCCTGCCCGCTCCCGGGGCGTTCCGTGCTCCGCGAGGAGCGTCACCGTCCCCGAGCAGGGAGGGGTCGCGGCGGATCAGCTCGGCCAGCCGCGCCGCCGGGTCGGGGGTCAGCCCCTCCTGGGCCGGCGTCCAGGCCGGCACCGTCTTGACCGACATCGGCCACGCCGGCGGCGGCGCGGGGGCCTCCACGTCGACCGTCACGCCCGCGTCGGTCCAGGCGACCCGCAGCGGGTACGCCTGCCCGTCGTGCTCGACCCGGATGCTGACCGCCGTGCCGGGGTGGCCGGCCACCACGCGACGGACCGCCTCGGCGACCTCCACCACGGGGTCGCGGTGCTCCGCGCCCCGCCGCGCGTCGGTCCAGCCGGGCCCGGCGTTGCGCCCCTCGCCCCGGACGTCGGCGCGCCCCGGCTCGGATCCGCCCCGCGCCTCCGGCGCCCCGACGGCCTCCCCGCCCGCCGGCTCCGTCTCGGCGGCCCGCCGCCGCAACGCCTCCTCGCGGCGCGCCATCCGGGCCAGTGTCTCGTCCAGTCCACCTCTCATCACGAACCACCCCTTCTCGTGAAACGGGTCGAACCGCCGCAGCGGCTCAGGACCTTCCCTCCCGGGTGGCCCGCTCCAGTGCGCGGTCGAGGACGACCAGCAGGGCGTCCCGCACCGAGAGCCGGTCCCGGGCGTCGAACTGCACCAGGGGCACGTGGTCGCCGACGGCCAGCGCCCACCGGATCGCGTCGAGGTCGTGCGCCAGCCGCCCGTCGAAGGCGTTCACGCCGACCACGAAGGGCAGGCCGGCCCGCTCGAAGAAGTCGATCGCCGGGTAGCAGTCGTCGAGCCGGGCGCTGTCCACCACGACGAGCGCGCCGAGCGCCCCCCGGGCCAGGTCGTCCCACATGAAACCGAACCGGGCCTGCCCCGGCGTGCCGAACAGGTACAGCTTCAGGCTGCGGTCGATGGTGACGCAGCCGAAGTCCATCGCCACCGTGGTGGTGGTCTTCGCGGAGCGTACGCCGGGGTCGTCGACGCCGATCCCGGCGGTGGTCATCTCCGCCTCGGTGGTCAGCGGGGCGATCTCGGAGATCGCGCCGACCGTGGTGGTCTTGCCCACCCCGAAGCCGCCGGCGATGAGGATCTTGACCGGGATCGGCGGTGCGGCGGCCGGCGCGGGCCGGGGCACCGCGGCCACCCCGGTCGCCGGCGTCCGGTGCGGCGGCGGAGCGGACGCGGCGGGTTGCGGCCCCGTCGGGGAGCCGTACCGGGTGGCGGCGCTGTTGGCGGCGATCCCGCCCAGCGGGGCGACCGGCCATTCAGGAGATCGCACGGAGTCCATCAATCACTCGCAGGATGATGTCGGGGTCGAGGGCGTCGGCGCCGTCGTGCACGTCGAGGTGGCCCGCGGCGCGGAGGTCGCCGACCAGCACCCGGGTCACGCCGAAGTGCAACCGGGTCCGGGCGGATATCTCGGCGACCGAGATCGGCTCGTCGCAGAGCGAGACGATCGCCTGCAACTCGGGTGCCAGCCAGGTCAGCGACGCCGGCCGGTCGGTCGCCGGCCGGGCGGTCACCTGCGTCTCCAGCCCGATCGCCGGGTCGGCGCCGGCCACCCGCCCGGCGGTGAGCACGAACGGGCGCGGACCGGCGGGCCCGTCCTCGGTCGCCGGCGCGGCCGTGGTCGCCGGCAGGCCGGGCCGGGCGTCGTGCGGGGACGACGCGCGCAGGTAGGGCCGGATCCGGACCGTGGGTTCCGGGTCCGGTCCCTCGCCGGCGACCTCGGGGGTCATTGCTGGGCGGCGTTCTTCAGTTCGGCGATCAGTCTCGGGGTGAGGGCGCCACCGGCCCGCCCGGCGAAGAGCGTCATCTCGTAGGCGACGGTGCCGAGGTTCGCCGAGCGGTCGGCGACCACCCCGAGCACGGAGCCGCTGCTGATGGCACTGATCAGCAGGTAGCCCTCGGCCATGTCCACGACCACCCGGTTGAGCCCGCCGAGGGCGTACCAGCTCGCGGCGCCGCCGGCGAGGCTCGTCATGCCGGAGACCACGGCGGCGAGCCGTTCCGCGTTGGAGCGGTCCTTGATCGCCGACATGGCCATCAGCAGCCCGTCCGACGAGACGGCGATCGCCTCCAGCACGCCGGCCGTACTGGAGGTGAAGGAGTCCAGCAGCCAGTTGAAGGTGCGCGCCTCCGGGCTCAGGTCCCCGGCGCCCGGGTTCTGGTGGTCGACGTTGTCGTGCAGGAAGGGGCTGGTCACCGTGATGTTCCCTCTTCGTAGCGGTGGTCTTGGCTGACTTCGCGCAGGGCGCGGGCGACGCCCGCCTCGAACTCGGTGAGGAGGTCGCGGACCTCGTCCGGGTTCTCCGGCGGGCTGTCGGGCTGACGGGCCGGGGTGGCGGTCAGGTTGGCCCCGGGCACCCGCCGGGTCAGCCCGGCCGGCGCGGTGCCGTCCGGGGTGCCCCGGCCCAGCTCGGCCCGGCGTACGCCCGACTCGACGGCCTCGACGAGGGCGCGGGCGGCGGCCGGGTCCGCGTCGGTGACCGGCACCGGCCCGCTCGCCGGCGGGGCGGCCGACGGGGCCGGCGGCCCGGCCGGGCGCAGGGTGGCGCCGGGTACCCGCTGCCGGATGCCCGGCGGGGCGGCTGCCGGTGCCCGTGGCCCGGTGCCGGCCGGCGCCCGCAGTTCGACGCCGGTCGGCTCCCCACTGAACCTGAACGCGTCCCAGGAGGCGCCGGACTCCAAGCTGCGGGTGGCGCGGCTCAGCAGCGCCGCGTCGAAGCCGGACGGCACCGCCTCCGCCGCCGCGCCGACCTCCGACGGCACCGCCTCCGCCGCCGCGCCGACCTCCGACGGCGCCGCGCCGACCGTCGCGCGGGGTTCGGAGCGCGCCGTGCCGACCGCTGCGGGAGGCCGGGCGGCCTCCGGCTCGTCGGGCGAGCGCCGGTCGCGGACGGGTACGGCGGCCCGGGCCACGGTCACGCCGGCCCGCTCGGCGCGGTGCACGACCAGCGACGTCTCCGGGACGTCCAGGTGCGCGGTCACCCCGCCACCGGCGGTCGGCGTCAGCCGCACCTGCCAGCCGTGCCGGCGGGCCAGGCGGCCCACCACGAAGAGCCCCAGCACCTCGGTCGGCGCGAGGTCCAGCCGCTCCCGCCGGGTGAGCCGGGCGTTCTCCTCCGCCAGCCGCTCCGGGGCCATGCCGATGCCCCGGTCCACCACGGTCAGCCGGGCGCCGGAGCCGGTCGGCTCGCCGCCCACGGTGACCCGGGTGTGCGGCGGGGAGAAGACCGTCGCGTTCTCCATCAGCTCGGCCAGCGCCAGGACGAGGTCGCCGACGGTGCCGGGTGCCACCGACACGCCGGGCGGGACCTGCACGTCGACCCGGGTGTAGTCCTCGATCTCGCCGAGCGCCAGCCGGACCACGTCCGCGAGCGGCACCGGCGCCACGTGGGGGTCGGCGCCGGCCGATCCGGAGAGCACCACCAGGCTGCCGGCGTTGCGGCGCAGGCGGCTGGAGATGTGGTCGAGCCGGTACAGGTGCTCCAGCCGGCCGGGGTCGGTCTCCTGCCGCTCCAGCCGGTCGATCAGCGCGATCTGCCGGCCCACGAGGTTCTGCGTACGGCGGCCGACGTGGCCGAACATCTGGGCCACGTTGCGTCGGCCGGCGACCTGCCGTTCCACGAGCCGGGCGGCGGTGCTCTGCACCCGGTCGAACGCGCGGGCCAGGTCGCCGATCTCGTCGCGGGCCCGTACGTCGACCGGGTCGAGGCGTACCGGCGCGGCACCCTCGGTCTCGTCGTCGGCGACCCGGGTCAGCTCCGCCTCGGCGACCCGGGCCACCCGGTCGGCGGAGCGGGTGAGCCGGGTCAGCGGCCGGGCCACCGTCCGGGCGACGGCCGCACTGAGCAGCACCACCACGGCGAGGATCAGGGTGACGATCCCCGCCACCAGGTACGCCTCGGTCAGCGCCCGGCGTTGCTGCCCGCTCACCTCGGCGATGACGTCGGCGACGAGCTTCTTCTCGATGAACTGCCCGAAGGTGATCATCGAGCGGACCGACGGGAAGAGCGCGTCCAGCGGGATGTCCCTGGTCGCGCCGGCCGGGTCCAGTGCGCTCCTGGTGAGGAAGTCCGCGCTGGTCCGGGCGGCCACGGCCGCGTCGTTCAGGGTCACCAGCTTCAACTGCTCCGGCGTGATCAGGCTGCGGAACCCCTGGTTGTCCGCCCGCAGCCCCGCCATGCAGGCGACGTACGAGGCGCTCACCCGGGGCGAGCCGGTGGCCTTGACGAGCACGATGAGGGTGGCGCAGGCGCCCATCGCCTCGTCGACGCGGAGCAACCCGTCCAGGGCCAGCACCTGCCGCCCGGCCGCCGTGTCGGTGTCCACCCCGAACGGCAGCCGCAGCGCGTCGATCAGTCCCGTGCTGACCGGCCCGTACGCAGCCATGATCTGGTCCGGGGTGGCGGTGCCGGCGAGCACCGCGGCACGCACGTCCGTCAGCCCGCGTACGCCGTGCAGGGCCTCGGTCACCTCCGGCGGCAGCAGGCCTGCCGGGGTGGCCCGCAGGTCGGCGACCCGGTCGTCCACGCCAGCGGTCCGCTGCATCAGCTCGCTCCGGGTGACCCGGCCGAGCAGCAGCCCGACCGAGAGGACGCGCTCCTGTTGCAGGTCCTGCACGAGGCTGCCGATCCGGCTGGCGATGCGGACCCGGTCGGCGATGTCGCCGGCCCGTTGCGCGGCGGCCACGCGGTCGAGCACCGCCGGCACGGCGAGCGCCACCATGCTGAGCAGCGGGATGACCACGAGCAGCGCGAGCTTGCCCCGGATGCGGAGCCTAGCGAGCAGCATCGGAGGGCCCCCACTGCGCGCCGCCGCGTTCGCGGGCCGATCCCGCCGGCTGGAGCTGACGCGGTTCGGCACCCCGGCCGGCGGCCAGCTGCCACGGCGTGTCCTCCGGCGGGGCGTCGGCGCCGTACCGCTCGCGTCGGGCCTGTGCCGCGCGCCCCGGGGCCCGCCGGGCGGCGGTGAGCCACACCGCGCCCAGTGCCGCCCACAGCAGGACGGCCAGCGCCCCGGCCCCCACTGTCAGCCAGCGGTCCCGGTCCAGGTCGCGGGAGCGTCCGGCGAGGAGCGCGTCGAGTTCGTCCAGGATGACGGGCTGGAGCTGCTCGGCGGCGGCCTGCGCGTTCAGCCGGGCGCCGGCGATCCGCGCCTGGTCGGTCTCCGCGTCGCGACCGGCCGGTGCCGAGTGGGCCGCCAACGTCTCGACGGCCCGCTGGTAGGTGTCGAGCGGGTTCAGCACGCTCGGGCCGAGGTCGGCGCTCTCCGAGCTGTCCACGGCGGCCCGGAGGTCGGCGACCAGGTCACCGGCCGGGGTGAGCACGCCCACCCGGAGGGTGGCGATCTCGACGGCGGTGCGGTTGCGCTCGGCGGCGGGCCGGCGGTCGGCGAGCACGGCCAGGTCGGCCAGCCGGCCGGCCGCCACGACCGCCTCGGGCAGGTCCCGGCTCGCGTGCTGGAGGAAGAAGGAGTCGGGCCGGGGGTCGCGGACGAGCCCGGACGTCTCCCGGACCTTGCCGTGCAGCGCCAGCAGCAGGTCGGTGGCCTCGCCGTACGCGGTGAAGGCCGCCTCCGGGTCGGCGGGGCCGCGGGCGCCCAGCGCCTCGATCCTGGCCCGCAGGCCCGCCCAGCGTTCCTTGGTGCGCAACTCGTCGCCGATCCGCGCGTCCACGGAGGCGGCGGCCTCGACCGCGCGGGTCAGCGCCTCGCTGGTGACGGGCCGGGCGGCGACGGCGGCGGACTGGGCCTCGACCAGGGCGTGGGTGACCGGGGCGAGGGCGCGCAGGTACTCCACGCCCAGCCGTTCCCGGCCGGCCAGGTCCCGGTCGTCGGCCGTGAGTCGCCAGGTCTGGACGAACAGCAGGGTCATCGGCGCGAGCAGGGCGACGAGGAGCAGCAGCGGCAGTACGCGGCCCACCGCGGTGGGCCGCCGGCGGGCCGGCGGTGCGGGGACGGTCATGTCTGTCTCCTCCGGCGGGAGCACGGGATCGGTGGGGGTGTCGGGGGTCGGCGGCGAAGTCCCGTGCACCGGACCGGAAAACTAACCGACCAGCGGGGGCCGTTCCGGCCGCCGGACGGTCAGCTTTGCGTCACGGAGCCCGAAGTAACCGCAGGGTCACTCGCCGGGCACCGTCCGTGCCGGGCCAGAGAGTGACAAGGATGGATCGGAGTGGATTTCCGACGAACATCGGAATTCACATGATCCGAATTCATCTCCGTGAGACGGTCTGGACCGCGCCGGTGCGACGCCGATCGGATCAACCGGACGGACGTACGGAGGATCTCAGCCAACGCTCAGGATCCGGGCCGTACCGTGTGCCCAATGAGATCGCCGTTGTCGGCCGCGTGGATCCGGCGTGCCCTGCCCACCCGCCGCCGCGCCGTCGCCGCGACGGTGGTCGTCGTGCTACTCGCCGCCGCCGTGACCTGGGCAGTCCTGCCGCAGGGGCCGGCCGTCCGCACCGAGGCGGCGTTCGTGAACGTCCGCTCCGGGCCGGGCGGGGACGAGCCCGTCGACCTGGACACCACCTTCTACCTGCCCGAGGACGCGTCGGCGGCGAACAAGGTGCCGGCCGTGCTGCTGGCGCACGGCTTCGGTGGCACGAAGGACTCCGTCCGCGCCGACGCCGAGGAGTTCGCCGGGCGCGGCTACGCGGTGCTCACCTGGACCGCGCGGGGCTTCGGCCGCAGCGGCGGGCAGATCCACCTGGACCACCCGGACTACGAGGTCCGGGACGCCGAACGGCTGCTGGACTGGCTCGCCGCCCGGCCCGAGATCCGTACCGACGCCGCCGGGGACCCGAAGGTCGGCGTCGTCGGCGGCTCGTACGGCGGCGCCCTGGCGCTCCTGCTCGCCGCGCAGGACCAGCGCGTCGACGCGATCGTGCCGATGATCACCTGGAACGACCTGTCCCGCTCCTTCCTGCCGGAGAGCAGCGGCAAGGAGCCCACCGAGGGCGTGTTCAAGTCCGGCTGGGCCGGGCTGTTCTTCGGCGGCGGCGGCAACGTCGGCTCCGGGCCGGCCGGGCTCTCCGGGACCAGCGCCGCGCAGCCCGAGGGGGCGCCCGCCTCCGCCGGCCCGCCCAGCCCGGGGCCGGGCGCCGGCCCGGGGACGGGTCCCGGGCGCGCCCCCGCCGGGGCGGGAGACCCGGCATGCGGCCGATTCGCCGCCGACATCTGCGCCGCGTACCTGCGCATCGCCACCACGGGTCGGGCCGACCAGGCCGCCGTGGACCTGCTGCGCCGCTCCAGCCCGGCCGGGGTGCTCGACCGGATCAAGGCGCCGACCCTGCTCGTGCAGGGCGAGGCCGACACCCTCTTCCCGCTCGGCGAGGCGAACGCGAACGCGAACGGCATCGCCGCCGCCGGCACGCCCGTCCGGGTGGCCTGGTTCACCGGCGGCCACGACGGCGGCGAGGGCCCGAAGACCGACTCGGACCGGGTGAAGTTCCTGACCGTGCAGTGGCTCGACCACTACGTCAAGGGCGAGGGCGAGGCCCCGGGCGACGACTTCACCTGGTCGCGGATCGCCGGCTTCGACGCCCTCGACCGGGGGCTGGTGGCGACTGGCTACCGCTACGCCGACTATCCCGGCGTCGCCGGCACGGCCCGCCGGAGCGTACCGGTGGCCGGCCCCGCCCAGCCCGTCGCCAACCCGCCGTCACGCAACCCGGCCGCCATCTCCTCGGTGCCCTTCGCCGGTGAGTTGTCGTCGCTGCTCGGCGGCGTGGCCGGCGACATTCCCGGCCAGCACGCCCGGTTCGAGTCGCAGCCGCTGGCCGAGGCGGTGGACGTCGTCGGCGCCCCGACGGTCGACGTGCGGGCGGCGTCGCCGACGGGGGAGGCGGTGCTCTTCGTCAAGCTCTACGACGTCGACCCCAACGGCGCGGCCACCCTGCCCAACGGCCTGGTCGCCCCGGTCCGCCTCACCGGCCTGCCGCCGACGATCGACGCGGCACGCCCGGTCACCGTCACCCTGCCGGCGATCGTGCGCAGGATCGAGGCCGGGCACCGGCTGCGCGTGGTGGTGGCGACCTCCGACCAGGCGTACGCCACCCCGGTCGAGCCGGCCGTGCACACCGTCGCGGCCACCGGCGCGGTCAGCCTGCCGACCGTCGCCGGCGACCCGATTCCCACCTCCGCCACCGTGTGGCGCTGGGTGCTGGCCGGCCTGGTCGCCGCGATCGTCGTCGGGCTCGTCGTGGTCGTCGCCGTGGTCCGCCGCCGGCACCGCCGCCAGGACAGCTCCATCCACCCGGCGTACGCGGGCGTCCCGCTGGCCGTGCGGCAGCTCCGCAAGGAGTACGCGGACGGCTTCGTCGCCGTCTCCAACGTGGACTTCGAGGTGCACCCCGGTCAGGTCGTCGGCCTGCTCGGCCCGAACGGCGCGGGCAAGACCACCACGCTGCGGGTGCTGATGGGGCTGACCCAGCCCACCGCCGGCGAGATCTACGTCTTCGGGCACCGGCTGGTGCCCGGATCGCCGGTGCTGTCCCGGATCGGCGCGCTCGTCGAGGGGCCGGGCTTCCTGCCGCACCTGTCGGGACTGGACAACCTGAAGGCGTACTGGCGGGCCACCGGACGGCCCGCCGAGGACGCGCACTTCGAGGAGGCCCTGGAGATCGCCGGCCTGGGCGACTCCGTGCACCGCAGGACCAACAACTACAGCCACGGCATGCGGCAGCGCCTCGCCATCGCGCAGGCGATGCTGGGCCTGCCCGAGCTGCTGGTGCTCGACGAGCCGACCGACGGGCTCGACCCGCCGCAGATCGCGGAGATGCGCCGGGTGCTCCAGCGCTACGCCACCGACGGCCGGGCGGTGCTGGTCTCCAGCCACCTGCTCGCCGAGGTGGAGCAGACCTGCACCCACGCGGTGGTGGTGAACAAGGGCCGCATCGTCGCCTCGGGACCGGTCGAGGAGATCGTGGGCGAGTCGCCCAGCGTGCTCTTCGACGTGACCGACCCGGAGGCCGCCCGGGCGGTGCTGGACGGTCTGGACGGGGTGCGGGTGCTTCCCGACGGTGAGGGGCAGCTCGTGGTGGACACGAACGGCACCGCCCGCAGCGAGGTGGTCGCCGAGCTGGTCCGGGCCGGCATCGGGGTGGACCGGGTGGTGCCGCGGCGCCGCCTGGAGGACGCGTTCCTCGCCCTGGTGGGCGAGAACTCTCGGGGAAGCGGGGACCGATGATGGCGGGCACGTCACCCACGGCGGGAGCGGCGGCCGGCTACCGGCCCTCGGCGACCCTGCCGTTCGGCGCCGAGTTCCGGCGGCAGGCCTCCCGGCGGCGTACGCAGCTCGCGCTCGGGTTCATGGTGCTGCTGCCGTTGATCATCCTGATCGCGTTCCAGTTCGACACAAGCGGCGACGACGACAACGGGCGCGGGGAGTTCGGCAGCCTGGTGGAGTTCGCCACGTCGGGCGGGCTGAACTTCACGCTCTTCACCATCTTCGTCTCGGCGTCGTTCCTGATGGTCGTGGTGGTGGCGCTGTTCTGCGGGGACACGGTGGCCAGCGAGGCGAGCTGGGGCAGCCTGCGCTACCTGCTGGCGGTGCCGGTGCCCCGGGCCCGCCTGCTGACGGTGAAGCTGCTCGTCGCGCTCGTCTACTCGGCCCTGGCACTGCTGCTGCTCGCCGGCACCGCCCTGCTGATCGGCACCCTCCGCTACGGCTGGGAGCCGCTGCGCAGCACGGTGGCGGCCCAGCTCGAACCGGGCGAGGGGCTGCTGCGGCTGCTGGGCGTGCTCGGCTACCTGGCGGTCGTACTCCTGGTGGTGGCCGGCCTGGCGTTCCTGCTGTCCGTGGTGACGGACGCCGCGCTGGGCGCGGTCGGCGGCGCGGTGCTGCTCTGGATCCTCTCCAGCATCCTCGACCAGATCACCGCCCTGGGCGCGCTGCGCGCGTTCCTGCCGACGCACTACAGCACCGCCTGGCTGGGGCTGCTGTCGACGCCGGTGCAGACCGACGACGTGGTACGCGGGGCGATCTCGGCGATCAGCTACGCGACGCTGTTCTGGGGCCTGGCGTTCTGGCGCTTCACCCGCAAGGACGTCACCAGCTGAGACGCCGGGCGCCTCACGGCAGCGGCCGAGGGCTGCTCGGCGCCGACCTGCTCGGCGCCGACCTGCTCGGCACCGGTCTGCCCGGCCGGGCCGGCGTCGGTGCCGGGTCGGTCGCCTTCTTCCAGGCGCTGACGCCGATCCGGCCCGTGTTGCCGAGGTCGACGGGCCCGTCCAGGCCGACGACCTGCGCGGCCCCGCCCACTGCGGGCGCGACCTCCAGGCGCTCGCCATCGGTGGCGACGACCGTCGGATCGGTGACCAGGTTGCGCCAGAGCACGGCGGCGCCGGCCCGCTCGCCGGGCTGCAGGGTCAGTGGCCGGGGCGGGTCGTCGAAGCCCGAGGTGATTTCCTTGGCCCCGTGGACCACCCGGACCGGGATGGGGTCGCCGTCGCCGTCGAACAGGCGCAGCACGGGGTAGCCGTGGAGCCGGTAGGGCTTCGTGCCGCAGTTGACCAGCTCCAGGCCGAGCGCACGCAGACCCATCGCGGCGTTGCTGCCCGGCGAACTGATCCGGACGCCGGCTGCCGGGCACTCGGTCGTGGGAGTGGCCCAGAACGCCGTCGCCGATGCGGTCGCGGTCGGCATCGTGGCCGGCGCTGATCCGGCTGGCGGCAGGTCGGCCGACGGCGGGTCGATCGCCGGCGCACAGGCGCCGAGCAGGACGAGGCCGGCGATCGCGAGTCCGACCGCCCGTGCCGGACCTGCGATGCCGTCGCGAGGACGCGGTGCGGGTCCGCCCGCGGGTCGGGGTGCGGGTCGGCTCGCGGGTCGGGGTGCGGGGTGGGCCATCGCCCGATCATCGCACCGGCCGGTGCGCCGCCGATTCTCTGACACCCGCCCGGTGGGGATCCGGTGGCGCTGTCGAGCTGCCCCACCTGCGGGGCCAGCGGGCCGGGCCACCCCGGGCGGTGCCTGTCGAGCTGAATCGCCTACGACATCACTCGGCCCGCGCCACCCGGAGTGAGGTGATCGGAGCGTCGGTCGCAGCCCGGCTGCAGCCGGCCACCGGTTCGAGCCGCACCATGGGCGCCCGGTTGATGATGGAGCCCCTGGCCCGTCGACTCTGGAACGTCCCCCCGGTCGGCTGCGCCACTGCCCACTTCAGCGGGGAGGCGCGTACCCCCGACCTGGCCGCGGCGACCGGGGCGATGCTCCTGACTGGACACCGCCGGGCGGCTTCTGTGACGGCATGGCGCCTGTGAGTGAGAATCGGGTATGGCCACTCCGCCCGCCGGGCCGCCACCCGAGCCGCCGACCGAGCGCTCGTCCACGTCTCCGCCTGGGCCACCGGCTGAGCCGTCGTCCGCTTCCCCGCCCGTGCCGCCACCGGAGCAGCCGTCCGGGCCCCCGTCAAGGACGAAGGCCTGGGCCGTGCTGGCCGATGAACGCCTGCCCGGATTTCGCGGGCTCCCGCCCAGGCAGCGTGCGGTGTACGCGACCGCCGCCGTCGTCATCCTCGTGGTCGGCGCGCTGTTCGCCTACCAGGCCAACTTCCTCCTGGACCGGTCGACGGCCACCGATCGGGCCCGCTCGGACAAGCAGGCTCAGGAAGCGGTCGACCGTGAGCAACCCGCCTTCGTGTCCACCGTCACGCCCCTGGACTACGACCGGGACCTCCCCGAGGCCTTCCGCGTGCTGCTCGATCGGCCGCTGACCGAGGGCGAGCAGGCCACCCTCACCGCCCTGAACGGTGATGCGTCGCGGGTGTGGGAGTTCATGAAGCCGCTCGGCGGCCGGGTCGTCGAGAGTGCGTCCTACGTGGCGCCCTTCGAGGACGGCAACGAGAATCGCGGCAATGCCCAGACGTTCGACCTGAACCTGAACAGCGATCGCGTCGCCGGACTCACGATCAACAACATGGTCGCCGTCAAGGACTCGTGCCACGCACCCACGGCGCAGACCGTCGTCACCATCCCCCCGGGGGGTGCCGAGTCCCGGCAGGGCCTGCTGTGGGACCTGACCGGCGGGCCGACGGACAAACCGCACGGCCCGTACGTCCTGGACGAGGGCGAGCCGAAGGAAGGTCAGCTGTACTTCCGCCGCAATGTCGTCGAGCTGGGCAACGGCCAGTCGAACATGGCGTTCCGGGTCCAGCCGGAGGTGAGCAGCCACACCTGCCAGTGGCACATCGTCGCCTCGTACACCGACACGACCGGTTCCCACGAGCAACGCATCCCGAGCGGTGCCGGCACGTTCACCACCGAGGCCGTTCCGGCGCAGCCCGTGCAGTACTTCGAGCGGGTTCCGACCTCGGGGTGGGGCTGCCTCGGCGAGGTGGGTCAGCAGGGCTGCACGGCCACCGGATCCATACGGCTACCGAGGCCGCCGACCCACCGACCGGTCCCCGACTGAGGCGGCCCGGTCGCGGGGACGTCAGCGGGAACGGGGCCTGCGCTTGCGGGTGGGGGAGTCGGGGGAGTCCGGCGCGGTGCCCGAGTCGGCGGTGTCCCCGTCGTCGGGCGCGTCGGTCACCCGGGCGTCGGTGTGGCTCAGCTCGGCCAGTGTCGCGCCTCTGAGCTGGTAGACGGCGGTGCGCCGGATGCTCAGCTCCGCCATCGGGCCGCCCGCCGGCCGGGTCAGGTAGACCACCGTCGCCCTGCCGTCACGCACGCTGACGCTCTCCACCGGCGTACGGTCGCCGAGGTCGACCTGGGCCTGGTAGTCCGGCTCGCCCCTGACGTTGCGCCAGGCGGCGAGGGTGAAGAAACGGCCGGTGCCGCCGCCGTCGAGCGCGACCACGCCGATCGCGTCGCCCGCGCCGTCGCCGTCGAGGTCGCCGACGGCGCACGGTCGCTGCAACTGCACCGTCGTGCCGTCCCGGTCGGACCACCGGCCGTCGGAGAGGCGGAGCGGGGCGGCGTACCCGCGGTAGCGGACCTTCCGGCTGCCGACCCGGGTGTCGCGCAGTTCCAGGCAGGTGAGCTGGTCGCCGGTGCGGCGCGGGGTGGGGGTCGCCCGGGTGGTCGCCGGGGTGGCGTCGACGTCGTCACGCTTCGCGGCGGTGCCGGCGGTCCGGTCGGCGGACCGGTTCCGCTTCTTGCGGTTGCCGGTGGAGCAGGCGGTGGTGAACGCCAGCAGGCAGGCCATGGAGAGCGCCACCACCGGGACGAGCTTGCGACGCATCGCGCGTTCCTTTCCGTCGATGTGCCCGCACCGTAACGGGCCCGCGCCAACGCCCTCGTGGACATGGTGTCGACGTAGATGGGAGCGTTCCCATAGAGGGGGAATCAATCGACACCGTCAAATGTCCGGCGGCATCCTGGTGTCGTCCCCTATTCCTGACCGGAGGTGCCCTGATGCTCGCTGACCGGATCGGCGGCCCGGCCCTGTCCCTGTTCCGTGCCGTCGTCGGCCTGCTCTTCCTCTGCCACGGCCTGGCCTCACTGCTCGGGGTCCTCGGTGGCAGCCGGGGCACCGGCGAGGCGGTCCCGCTCGGCGAGTGGCCGGGGTGGTGGGCCGCGCTGATCCAGGCGGTCTGCGGCGGGCTGGTGCTCGTCGGGCTGTTGACCCGGGCGGCGGCCCTGCTGGCGTCCGGCTCGATGGCCTACGCGTACTTCGTGGTGCACCAGCCCGACGCGCTGCTCCCGCTGCGCAACGGCGGTGAGCTGGCCGTCCTGTTCTGCTGGTCGTTCCTGCTGATCGCCGTGTTCGGCCCCGGCGCGTGGGCGGTCGACACCGCGCTGCGGGCCCGACGCCCCGCCGACTCCCGCTCGGTGACCGCCTGAATCCGTACCGTCGAGGAAGGTCCGCCGGCCGCCCGACGGCGACTGCGGGATCGCTCACAGCGTGGGATCTCGCGTCGGTCCGGGCGGCGTCGGTGCTTAGACTCGACGGCACAACTGCATACCTCATCCAGAGGGGCTGAGGGATACGGCCCGACGACGCCCCGGCAACCACCCCGCGCGCTCATCGCAGAGCGACCGGCGGGGCAGGTGCCAATTCCGTCCCCGCCGCAGGGTGCGATGCGGGGAAAGATGAGAGGACCCGCGACATGACGTCGACGTTCGCCCCCTCCGGCATCGACACCACCGCCAGCCCCGCCCGCGCCCTGGTCTGCCGCGCCTGTTCGGCCCGCTATCCGCTCGCCGCCCAGCACGCCTGCTACGAGTGTTTCGGCCCGCTGGAGGTCGACTACGACGCCGCCGCGCTCGCGACGGTCACCCGGGAGCAGATCGAGGCGGGCCCGCAGAACATCTGGCGGTACGCGGCGCTGCTGCCCGCCGGCCAGGACCCGGCCACCCGGGTCACCCTCGACCCCGGTTTCACCCCGCTGGTGGCCGCCCCGCACCTCGCCGCCGAGCTGGGCATCACCGCCCCGCTCTGGGTCAAGGACGACAGCGCCAACCCGACCCACTCGTTCAAGGACCGGGTCGTCTCGGTGGCGTTGACGGCCGCCCACGCGCTCGGCTTCAGCCGCTACGCCTGCGCCTCCACCGGAAACCTGGCCAACTCGGTCGCCGCGCACGCGGCCCGGGCCGGCGCGCCGTCGGTGGTCTTCATCCCCGGCGACCTGGAGCAGGGCAAGGTCATCACCACCGCCGTCTACGGCGGCGAGCTGGTCGCCATCGACGGCTCGTACGACGACGTGAACCGGCTCTGCGGCGAGTTGGTGGAGACGGACGAGTTCGAGGACACCGCGTTCGTCAACGTCAACGTGCGCCCCTACTACGCCGAGGGCTCGAAGACGCTCGGCTACGAGGTCGCCGAGCAGCTCGGCTGGCGGATCCCCGCGCAGGTGGTGATCCCGATGGCCTCCGGCGAGCTGCTCACCAAGATCGACAAGGCGTTCGCCGAGCTGGTCGAGATCGGCCTGGTCGAGGCGCCGGCCGGCGGCTGGAAGGTGTTCGGCGCGCAGTCGGCGGGCTGCAACCCCATCGCCACCGCCCTGCACGCCGACACCGACACCATCACGCCCGTCAAGCCGACCGGCATCGCCAAGTCCCTCAACATCGGCGACCCGGCCGCCGGCATCTACGCGCTGGAGGCGGTGCGCCGCACCGGGGGCTGGATGGAGTACGTCGACGACGACGAGATCCGCGCCGGCATCCGGCTGCTGGCCCGGACCACCGGTGTCTTCGCCGAGACGGCCGGCGGGGTGACCGTGGCCGTGCTGCGCAAGCTGGTCGAGTCCGGCCGCCTCGACCCGACCGCCGAGACCGTCGTCTTCAACACCGGCGAGGGCCTCAAGACCCTCGACGCGGTGGCCGGCGAGGTCGGCCCCACCCACCGCATCAAGCCCTCGCTCCGCGCCGCCCGCGACGCCGGCCTCCTCGGCTGACCCCCACCCCCACCCCCACCCCCCTCCCGCACCCACCTGCTCCGCGTCGATCATGAGGTTGACGGCGAAGCTGATCGCGAACAGTGCCGCCAACCTCATGATCGACGCTCGGGACCCCGGGGACCGGGGTGGGGTGGGGGCAGGAGGGCGGGGTGGGGGATTCGCGGCGTAACTGGGATTTCGCTGTGAGTGCGGAAAACGCGCCGACGAGGACTTGACGGCAGGAACCGGACAGCGCAAGATGCTCCGTGCGGGAGGGCGTTTCGCCGGAGACTTTCAGTTCTTGCGACCCAACGCCGGAGGCGTTGTGCGAGCGTCCCTCCCGACCAACTTCCGATCGGGCCAGCGTTAATTCGCTGGCCCGATCGTCGTCCGGTGGCGCACCCTCAGCCGATGAGCATCGCGATCGCGCCGCTCGACGCCGCCGACCAGGCCGCCGTTGACGAGGCCTACCGGATCGGCGCGGCGGCCAACGCTGTCGACCTGCCGGACTTCCCGCCCTTCTGCCGGCGGCGCTTCGAGGCGGCGATTCGGCACCCGATGCCGGGCAACGAGCCGCTCTGGGCGCTGGCCCGCCTCGACGGCGTGCCCGCCGGCTACCTCGCGTTGGACCTGCCGCAGCTCGACAACACCGAGAACGCCGAGGCCGACCTGGTCGTGCACCCGGAGCACCGGCGCCGCGGCGTCGGGCGCGCGCTGCACGAGCACGGCGTACGCCTGCTGCGGGAGCGGGGTCGCAAGCGGGTGCTGGCGATGGCGGTCTCCGCGCTTCCCGGCGGCCCGGACCGCTTCGGGGCCCCCGCCGCCTTCGCCGCGTCGACCGGCGCCCGGCCGGCGCTGGCCGAGGTCCGCCGCCGGCTCGACACCACCCGGCTCGACCACGACGGCCTGGCCGCCGCGCTGGCCGACGCCCGGAGCCGGGCCGCCGGCTACGACGTCGTGCGCTGGCAGGGAGACACCCCGCAGGAGTACGTCGCCGACATCGCCTACCTCGACGGCCGGTTGATGACCGACGCGCCCCTGGGCGACGTGGAGTGGGAGCCGGAGCGGATCGACGTCGAACGCGTCCGCGGCATCGAGCGGGCGCTGCGGGCGCGGGGGCGGCGGCGCTACCACACGGCGGTGCGCCACGAGGCGTCCGGCCGGGTGGTCGCCTGGACCCTGCTCGACGTCGGGGCGTCGGCCGACTGGCACGCGTTCCAGCAGATCACCATCGTCGACCCGGAGCACCGCGGCCGCCGCCTCGGCCTGCTCACCAAGGTCGAGAACCTGCGCCACCTGCTGGCCCACGAACCGGCGGTACGCGCGATCGACACGTTCAACGCGGCGGAGAACGCCCACATGGTGCGGATCAACGAGCAGCTCGGGTTCCGTCCCGTCGACGGTTGGACCGACTGGCAGCTCACCATCTGAGTTGTGACACGCCCCTACTGATCTGAGGGGTTCCTGTTGCATGATGGCGGGCATGACGGAGACCCCGCACCCCCTGTACGACAGGCACGCCGACACCCTCAACCGGGCGCTGACCGCGATCACGGAGCGCGGGTACTGGTCCGCCTATCCCGAGTCGCCCAGCCCCCGGGTCTACGGCGAGACCGCCGCCGCCGACGGCAAGGCCGCCTTCGAGGCGTACCTCGGCGGTGACTTCCCCCTCGACCAGCCGGGCGCGGCCGACCGGGTCGCCACCGAGAGCAGCCCGTTCGGCGTCGAGCTGAACGTCCGCTACCCGCACGCCGGCGCCGACGAGTTGGTCGCCGCCGCCTCCGCCGCCCTGCCCGCCTGGCGCGACGCCGGCCCGCAGGCCCGGGCGGGGGTCTGCCTGGAGATCCTCGACCGGCTGCACAAGCACATCTTCGAGCTGGCCAACGCGGTGCAGTTCACCAGCGGCCAGGCCTTCGTGATGGCCTTCCAGGCCGGCGGCGCGCACGCGCTGGACCGCGCGCTGGAGGCGGTCGCCTACGCGTACGCGGAGATGACCCGGCACCCGGGAACGGCGGGCTGGGAGAAGGCGGCCGGCAAGGGCGACCCGCTGCGGATGACCAAGACCTTCCACGTGGTGCCCCGTGGCGTGGCGCTGGTGATCGGCTGCAACACCTTCCCGACCTGGAACTCGTACCCGGGGCTGTTCGCCTCGCTGGTCACCGGCAACCCGGTGGTCGTCAAGCCGCACCCGCGCGCGGTGCTGCCGCTGGCGATCACGGTGAAGTACGCCCGGGAGGTGCTCGCCGAGGCCGGCTTCGACCCGAACCTGGTGCTGCTCGCCCCCGAGGCCCCCGGGGAGAAGCTCGCCTCCACGCTGGCCCTGCACCCGGCCGTGAAGATCATCGACTTCACCGGTTCCACCGAGTACGGCGACTGGCTGGAGGCCAACGCCCGGCAGGCGGCGGTCTACACCGAGAAGGCCGGGCTGAACACGGTGGTGATCGACTCCACCGACGACTTCGCCGGGATGTGCCGCAACCTCGGCTTCACCCTGAGCCTCTACAGCGGCCAGATGTGCACCACGTCGCAGAACATCCTGATCCCCGGCAACGGCATCGAGACCGACCAGGGGCACAAGAGCTTCGACGAGGTGGCGGGCGGGATCGCCGCGGCGGTCGCCAAGGTCACCGCCGACCCGGCGCGCGGGGTGGAGATGACCGGCGCGATCGTCAACGACGGGGTGCTGGAGCGCCTCGACGAGGTCACCAAGGTCGGCGAGGCGGTGCTGGAGTCGCGTACGGTCGAGCACCCGGCCTTCCCCGGCGCGGTGGTCCGCACCCCGACGGTGGTCAGGCTGGCGGCCGACGACACCGCGACCTACTCGAAGGAGTGGTTCGGGCCGATCTCGTTCGCCATCGCCACGGACTCCACCGCGCACAGCCTGGAGATCCTGCGCGCCACGGTCGGCGAGAAGGGCGCGCTCACCGCGGCGGTCTACTCCACCGACGAGGCGGTCCTCGACGCGGCCGAGGCCGCGGCGATCGAGGTCGGGGTGCACCTGTCCTGCAACCTGACCGGCGGGGTCTTCGTGAACCAGTCGGCGGCCTTCTCCGACTTCCACGGCAGCGGCGCCAACGCGGCGGCCAACTCGGCGCTCACCGACGGCGCCTACGTGGCCAACCGGTTCCGCATCGTGCAGTCCCGCCGGCACGCCTGAGGTGTCCGGCTGCCCGGGTCGGCCCCGCACGGGCCGCCCCGGGCGGCCGATCCGGTCCTGGCGGAACGGGTCGCCGGCGCGGGTCAGGCCGGGCGGCGCATCTGGAGCTCGGTGAGCGCCGGGACCGTGGGGTGCGGGACGCGTACGCCGGTGTCGACGAAGCCCAGCCGCCGGTACGCGCGGTAGGCCCGGTCGTTGCCGACCACGACCTCCAGCATCAGTTCGGGGCGCCCGCAGGCGCGGGACCAGGCCGCGACCGCGTCGACGAGGTCGCCGAGGAGGCCCGTGCCCCGCCAGGGCGGGGTGACGTAGACGGCGTACACCACGGTCAGCCCCGGCTCCCCCGGGGCCACCGTGCCGCCGGCGTGCCCGACGAGCCGGCCGCCCGGGTCCGCGACGAACTGGGCGGTGCCCGCCCCGACGGAGACGGACGCGATCCTGGCCGCGTAGTCGGCGTGCGACCGGGCCGCCGCGTCGGCGAGGGTCTCCAGGAAGGCCAACGGGGCGTCGGCGAGCATCTCCAGCCGCAGCGCCCGCATCCGAGCAGCGTCCGGGGGTCGGACCCGCCGGATCTCGGCCCGCCGCGTCGGCCCCGGACCGTCGGGCGTGCTCGTCATGCCGAATGCCTATCACAGCGATGACGGCCGATGGCTGTCGATCGGCGTATGTCCGATTTGTGGTCGTGCGCCGTCGTCACGCTTCGTGTAGCGTGCGATTTCGGTCACCGTTTCAGCGGCCCTCGTCGATCGCCGAGCCGGTGGTCCTCCGGTGCCGGCCCGCCCGGCCTCCGGGGTCGTGGAACGCCGCGCAGAGTGAGGAAGTGCACCGTGGCAGAGGGCACCGTGAAGTGGTTCAACTCCGAAAAGGGCTACGGCTTCATCGCCGTCGACGGTGGGCAGGACGTCTTCGTCCACTTCTCGGCGATCGAGATGGACGGCTACAAGGCGTTGGACGACGGCCAGCGGGTCGAGTTCGAGATCGCCCAGGGCCAGAAGGGCCCCCAGGCCGAGCGCGTGCGCGTCATCGCCTGACGGGCGTCCCTCCCGCGCCCCCGCGCCGACCGACCTCCCGACCGCCGGTCGTGGGGCGCCGGCCGGGGGCGGCCCGGTGCCCCGGGCGGTCGTCGGCCGGTCCGCTCCACGGGGCCGGGCAGTCTGCCGGTCCGCTCCACGGGGGCGGGCTTCGGCGCGGTTGCGTCGGCAGGGGAGGATCGTGAGCCGTTCCAGCCATCGCTGAGGAGGGTTCATGTCCGACCAGCCGCCCCAGGCCGCGCCGCCCCCGGGAGGTCCCGACCCCTCCGCGACGCCACCCGTCGGCCCGGGCGGTGCTGCGCCGACGGGCCCGCAACAGCCGCAGGAGTGGGTCTTCCCGCCCACCGGCGGGTACCCGGCCGGCTCCGGCCCGTACGGCGGGCAGCCGTGGTACCCGGGCGCCCCGGTCGCGTACCCCGGGCAGCCGGGCGCTCCGGTCGCCTATCCCGGGCAGCCGGTCCACGGGTGGTACCCGCCGGGGCACGGCCTCGACCCGGCCGACCTGCTCGTCACCCCGCCCGGCGCGGGCGTCAACGGCTGGTTCGGCCGGTGCGTCGGCGCGGTGCGTCGGGGCTGGCGGCTGCTGCTGCCGATCCTGCTGCTCACCCAGGTGCTGCCGGCCATGGTGGTGTCGATGCTCTCGTTGGTCGTCGACCCGAGCGCCAAGTGGGAGGAGTCGATGGCCGGCGACCCCGCCGCGCTGCCCGACACCTTCCTGACCGACACGGTCGTCCTGCTGTCCGTGGTGCTCGGCAGCGCCCTCGTCTTCGGCTTCGTGCAGAGCCTGGGCTGGGCGGCCGGCACCTGGGTGGTCACCCGGCAGGCGGCAGGTCAGCCGGTGAGCGTGGGTGCCGCCCTCTCCTACGGGGTGCGCCGGGCGCTGGGCCTCTGGGGCTGGACCCTGCTGATGAGCGTCATCATCGGGCTCGGGGTCTGTCTCTGCGTGATCCCCGGCATCTACTTCGCCTTCGCGCTGAGCATGGCCGGCCCGGTCTACCTGTTCGAGCGGCAGCACCCGATCGGCCGTTCCTTCCGCATGTTCCACGACCGGCTCGGTCTGCTGCTCGGCCGGGTGGCGCTGGTGGCGGCGGCGGTGATCGTCGGCAGCGGGGCCGCCAGCATGGTGGAGGGCATCGGCACGCTGCCGTTCGGCACCACCCCGCTGGAGTCGCCCGGCACGGCGGTCGGTGTGCTCGTGGTGACGCTGGTGGGCGCGGTGCTGGCCCTGCCGACCCACCTCGCCCAGCTGGTCGGCCTGGTCGTCACGTACGCCGAGCAGCGTGCCCACGAGGGGCCGGTGGACAGCGCCCGGCTGGCCGGTGAACTCGACTGACCGGGGCGATCGTGCTTGCACTCGGCAGGGGAGAGTGCTAAACAAGTCATTGGCACTCGCATACCGCGAGTGCCAATGGTCGGGGCGGTAGGGCCACGGTCGTAGCGGCGTCCAGACGCGGCTGCGGCACATGGCCGGTCGTCGCGGGCTATCCGGCCCGGCCGAGGAGACGTCGTCGTCGCCAGGTGGCGACGTCCCAAGGTGCGTACACCAGGCGGCCCATCCGGGACACACACTCCGGGTGGCCCGTGAGTGTCCAGGAGGACAACGCCGTATGGCCAAGATGATCGCGTTCGACGAAGAGGCGCGCCGCGGCCTCGAGCGGGGCATGAACCAGCTCGCCGACGCCGTGAAGGTGACCCTCGGCCCCAAGGGCCGCAACGTCGTCCTCGAGAAGAAGTGGGGTGCCCCCACCATCACCAACGATGGTGTGAGCATCGCCAAGGAGATCGAGCTCGAGGACCCCTACGAGAAGATCGGCGCCGAGCTGGTCAAGGAGGTCGCGAAGAAGACCGACGACGTCGCCGGTGACGGCACGACGACGGCGACCGTCCTGGCCCAGGCCCTGGTCCGCGAGGGCCTGCGCAACGTGGCCGCCGGTGCCAACCCGATGGCCCTGAAGCGGGGCATCGAGGCCGCCGTGGCCAGCGTCTCGGAGGAGCTGCTCAAGCTCGCCAAGGACGTCGAGACCAAGGAGCAGATCGCCTCCACCGCCTCCATCTCCGCCGGTGACACCAGCGTCGGCGAGATCATCGCCGAGGCGATGGACAAGGTGGGCAAGGAAGGCGTCATCACCGTCGAGGAGAGCAACACCTTCGGGCTGGAGCTGGAGCTCACCGAGGGTATGCGCTTCGACAAGGGCTACATCTCGGCCTACTTCATGACCGACCCGGAGCGCATGGAGGCCGTCTTCGACGACCCCTACCTCCTGATCGTCAACAGCAAGATCTCGTCGGTCAAGGACCTGCTCCCGATCCTCGAGAAGGTCATGCAGTCGGGCAAGCCGCTGCTGATCATCTCCGAGGACATCGAGGGCGAGGCCCTGGCCACCCTGGTCGTCAACAAGGTCCGGGGCACCTTCAAGTCCGTCGCCGTCAAGGCGCCGGGCTTCGGTGACCGCCGCAAGGCCATGCTGGCCGACATCGCCATCCTCACCGGTGGCCAGGTCATCAGCGAGGAGGTCGGCCTCAAGCTGGACGCCGTCGGCCTCGACATGCTGGGCCGCGCCCGCAAGGTCGTGGTGACCAAGGACGAGACCACCATCGTCGACGGTGCCGGCGACGCCGAGCAGATCCAGGGCCGGGTCAACCAGATCCGGGCCGAGATCGAGAAGAGCGACTCCGACTACGACCGCGAGAAGCTGCAGGAGCGGCTGGCCAAGCTGGCCGGCGGCGTCGCGGTGATCAAGGTCGGCGCGGCCACCGAGGTCGAGCTGAAGGAGCGCAAGCACCGCATCGAGGACGCCGTCCGCAACGCGAAGGCCGCCGTCGAGGAGGGCATCGTCCCGGGTGGTGGCGTCGCGCTGGTGCAGGCTGGCAAGACCGCCTTCGACAAGCTGGACCTGGCCGGCGACGAGGCGACCGGCGCGCAGATCGTCAAGGTCGCGCTGGACGCCCCGCTGCGGCAGATCGCTGTCAACGCCGGCCTCGAGGGCGGCGTCGTGGTGGAGAAGGTCCGTAACCTGGAAGCGGGTCACGGCCTCAACGCCGCCAACGGCGAGTACGTCGACCTGCTGGCCGCGGGCATCATCGACCCGGCCAAGGTGACGCGCTCGGCGCTGCAGAACGCCTCGTCGATCGCGGCGCTCTTCCTCACCACCGAGGCCGTCGTGGCGGACAAGCCGGAGAAGACCCCGGCCGCCCCGGCTGGTCCGGGTGGCGGGGACATGGACTTCTGAGTCCAGCTCCAACAACGCCGCAAGGGGCGGGCCGCGTCAGCGGTCCGCCCCTTGCGCTGTCACGTCGGCAGTGGCCGTTGGTTGCGTCTCTTCTGCGCCCGGTCGTACGGCTGCGGGATCTGCACCGGCTCGTCGACCAGCGTCACCGGCTCGTCGGCCGGCCCGTCGACGCCGGCCATCTCCGCCTGCTGCTCGGCGTCGCCGTAGTCGAGCCGGTCGAACGGCAACGGGCCGGGGCGTTCGTCGTCCGTGGTCATGGCTGCCTCCTCTACCGGAAACGGTAGGGCGCGACGATCACCAATGCGGGCGAATGGCGTTATGGGGGTCTATATCCCGTTCGCCCCGTTGTCAGTCCCCGAGCGTCCTGCGGTACAGGAAGAAGACGCGCTCGATCCGGGCACCCGCGCTGCCCGAGTAGAACGGCACCGGCCCGACCCAGCCGATCTGCGCCGCCGTCACGCCCGCCGCCCGCTGCTCGCGCAGGCAGCGGCGCAGCAGCACCCCGCCGATCCCCGAGCCCTCGGCCGCCGGGGCGGTGCCCATCGGGCCGAACCAGCTCGGCCGCGACGACCCGTACGCGGCGAAGCCGAGCACCTCGCCGTCGCGCTCGGCCAGGTGACAGCCCGCCCCCTCCCGGCCCACCGAACCGGCCAGCTCGGCGTCCCAGGCCCCGCCGAAGGTGGCGCGGGCGAACTCCGCCAGCGCCGGCAGGTCACCCGCCTCGGCGCGGCGGACCACCACCCCCTGCCCGGCCAGCCGCGCCTCCGCCGGCTCCGTCGGGCGCAGCGCGGGCGAGCCGTCGTACGACAGGTCGGCGGTCATGTTCCACGCCGTCCGGTCCTGCCGGTAGCCGAGCGCCAGCGCGGCGCAGACCGCCGGGGTGTAGCGCACGTCGATGCCGGGCCAGGCGTAGTACGGCGGATTGCCGGCGAGCAGCACCTCCACCGCGCCGAGCTCGGCGAGCCGCGCCTCGGCGGTCGCCAGCAGGGCCCTCCCGACACCGCGTCGCCGCTCCTCCGGTGCCACCGCGACCAGGTCGACGTGGCCACGGGCGTCGCCGTCGCCGGCGGCGACGGAGCTGATGAGCGCACCGACGAGGCGCCCCTGCCGGTACGCGCCCCACGCGAACACCGGGCGGTGGGCGGCGGCCCGCGCCCAGAGGGTGTCCACGACGGCGGGCGCCTCGGCCGCGTCCTCCGGCAGGTCCAGTGCCCGCCCGCAGAGCTCCACCACGGCGGGCCGCCGGTCGGGCCCCAGCTCGACGATCTTCAGGTCCATGGACGCCGACCCTAGGTCACCGGGGCGTTTCTGTTAAGGAGAGCCCCTGCTGGCGCCTGGGTCGGGCTCAGGAAGGGTCGGCGCGTCGGTGGGGTAGAGGCCGGCGACGAACCCGTACACCTGGTCGCCGGACCGGGGGATCTGGGCGAAGCGGCGGGCCAGCGCCTGCACCTCGGCCCAGAACGCGCGTACCTCCTCGATCGGGATGCGGGCGTGCACGAGGGTGCAGCGCAGGTCGTCGGCGGCGTGGGCGGCGGCCGATTCGGCGACGGCCTCCGCGAGCCCGTTGACGGCGGTCGCGACCTGTCTGTCCTCGGGACGGGTGAGCGCGCCGATGTAGAGCGTGCGGGCGACCCGGCCGTAGTACCGCTCGTCGATCGCCCGCACCCGCCGGGTACGCACCACCCTGAGCAGGCCGGCGTCGACGAGCGCGGTCACGTGGTAGGCGACGCTGCTCTTCGGCCGGTCGACCGCCCGGGCCAGCTCGGTCACCGTGGCGGCCCGCTCCAGGAGCAGCTCCAGGAGAGTGGCGCGCAGGGGATCGGCCAGCGCGCGAAGCTGCGCGGGCGCGGTGACCACGAGCAGGTCGTCGAGGTCGTAGTCCGGGATCCGCTCATTGCTCGACATTTCTCGACCGTTCTAGAATCATGGATCATTCGATCGTTGTCGTCTGTTTGACAGGAGTGTAGAGATGGCCGACGTGGTCCTGTTCCACCATCTGCGCGGGCTCACCGACGGGCTGCGCGGGTTCGCCGAACAGCTGCGGGCGGGCGGGCACACCGTGCACACCCCCGACCTGTTCGACGGTGAACTCCCGGCGACCCTCGACGAGGGCTTCGCGCTCACGAAGAACATCGGGCGCGAGGTGCTGGGCGAGCGCGCCGACCGGGCCGTGGCCGAGCTGCCCGACGGGCTGGTGTACGCGGGCTTCTCCTGGGGCGCCGCCACCGCCCAACGGCTCGCCCAGACCCGGCCCGGCGCCCGTGGCGCGCTGCTCTACGAATCCTGCCTGCCCGTCACCGGCGAGTGGGCCGTCGGCCCCTGGCCCGCCGGGGTTCCGGTGCAGATCCACGGCATGGACGCCGACCCGTTCTTCGCCCTGGAGGGCGACATCGAAGCCGCCCGCGAGCTGGTCGGCATCGTCGGCCCTGACCTCGGCGAGCTGTTCGTCTACCCGGGCGACAAGCACCTGTTCACCGACAGCACGCTGCCGTCGTACGACGCGGAGGCCACGGCACTGGTGCTGCGGCGCTCGCGGGAGTTCCTCGACCGGCGGGGGTGAACCGGTGCTCCGTGCCGACCCTCACCCCCGCGCCGCTTGAACGGCGGCGTACGCGTCGACCAGACCGGCGCCGGTGATGTTCCGGTCGCCCCCGCAGGTCTGCGTCCGGGTGGCGTACGTGGCCACGGCCGGGGTCGCGGTGTCCCGGAGGATCTGCCGGGTGCGGGGCAGGTCGCCGACCAGCGCCGGGTTGGCCGACCACATCAGCGCCACCACGCCGGCCACCTGCGGCGTCGCCATCGAGGTGCCGCTCAGGACGGCGTACCCGCCGCCCGGCATCGCCGACAGCACCTCGTCGCCCGGCGCGACCAGGTCCGGCTTGGCCGCCCCCGGCACCGGTCCCCGCGACGAGAACAGGGTGACCTTGCGCTGCCGGTCCACCGCGCCGACGGTCAGCACGTCCGCGTACGGGGCGGGCGGGTCGTCGATCGAGCGGCAGTACGGCCCGGTGTTGCCGGCCGCGGCCACCACCATGACGCCGGCAGCGTCCAGGGCGGCGGTGGCCGGCCCGAGCACGCCCGGGTCGCAGCCTTCGAGCGCCGGGCAGCCCCACGAGTTGGTGAGGATGTCCGGCGCGCGCGCCGGGCGCCCGTCGGTGAACGGGTCCCCGCCCGCCGGGAAGGGCGCCAGCATGAACTGGAGGCAGTCCAGGTAGTACGAGGGGTTGCCGAGGTTGCGGTCCAGGTTGACGCAGCCGGCCCACCGGGCACCCGGGGCGACCCCGATGCCGCCCCGGCCCACCGCGCTGCCCGCCGTGTGGGTGCCGTGCCCGCCCTGGTCGGTCGGCGCCCGGGTGCCGTTCCACGGGTCGTGCCAGGAGTCGTCGCCGCCCCGGAAGCCGCCCGCCAGCGCGGGGTGCCCGCCGTCCACGCCCGAGTCCGAGCTGCCCACCACGATCCCGGAGCCGTCCACCCCGAGCTGGGACCAGACCCGGTCCGCACCGAGCATCCGGACGTTCCACTCGGGGCCGGCGGGCGCGGGCGCGGTGCCGCGACTGCGGCCGGCCGGCGCGGGCAGCGGTCGCACCCGCTGGCTGACCAGCACCCGGGCGACCTCCGGCCGGCGCGACAGCCAGGCCCGCACCGCCGGCCCGCCGTCCACCTCGACGGCGTTGACGAGGTAGTAGGGGGTGTGGTCGAGCCGCAGCCGCCGCAGGTCCCGGCGCAGGTCGGCCTGGGTCCGCTCGGCCGTCGCGACCAGCCGCCGGTGGACCTCGGCGACCCGGGCGTCCCGGCCGGCCCGACCGGTCGTCCCCGGGACGCCGGCGAGGTCGGCCTGCTCGCGGAGCACCACGAACAGCCGCTCGCCGTGCAGGCCGGGCTGCCCCACGCCGACGGCCACCACGCCGACCGCCAGCAGCAGGGCGGCGGCGGTCACCCCGGCCACCCGCCGGCTCGGCCGCCGGCCCCGGCCCAGCAGCACGCCGTACGTCACGGCGAGGACGGCCGCGACGGCGAGCCCGGCGCCGGCGGCGGCGGCCACCCAGAACGGCACGTCGCGGGTGCTGGCCAGGAGGAGGGTGATCTCCTCGGGGTCGGTGAAGGCCAGCGGGCCGAGCACGCCGAGACCCACCAGCCAACGGACCGCGGGCCGCAGGGCACCCGTCCCCGGTCGCCCGGCCGGCTTCCGGCCGTCGGCGCCGGCGGGACCGGCGGGGAGCGGACCGGAGGGGCCGGCCGGAGCGGCACCCGGGGAGCCGACGGGGGCGGCGTCCGGCGGGCCGGCCGGGGCCGGGCGGCGGGCCGCCGCGTGCAGGGCCGCCAGCGCGAAGCCGGCCGGCGGCAGGGTCAGCAGCAGGGGAAGCTGGGCCCCGGACTGGCCGACCCCGGCGGCGAGCAGCAGCAGCGTGACCCCGGCGACCAGGCCGCCGACCAGCACCAACCGGGCCGGCCGGGGCGGTTCGCCGACGGTGAAGCGGGACCAGAAGGCGTGGTCCAGCAGCGCCCCGGCCAGCACGCCCAGCGCGGCGGCGGCGACCCCGGCGAGCACCGTCTCCAGCAGCCCGCCGAGGGCGCCCAGCCAGACCCAGGGCAGCAGCAGCGCCAGCCCGCCGGCCACCCCGAGCAGCGTGGCGGCCGACGCGGGCGCCCGGCGCGGGGCGGCCGACGCGGGTGCCCAGGGCGGGGCGGCCGACGCGGGCACCCCGGGGGTCGCGACCGCCGCGCGCCGGGCCAGCACCCGCAGGACGAGGGCGGCCAGGGCGGCCGTGGCGGCGAGCGCGGCGAGGTACGCCTCGTGGTGCACCGGCGGGAGCGCCCGGAGCAGCCCCAGCGCGCCGAGCGCGAGCGCCGCCGCCAGCCAGGTCCGGCCGGTGGTGCGGACCGCCGCCGAGCGGGGCAGCAGGGCCAGCGTCAGCGCGGGCGCCCCGACCAGCAGCACGGTGAACAGCACCGTCGCCGGCCAGAGCCAGACCACGCGGTCCAGCCCGGAGGCCAGCAGGACCTGGTCGGCCAGCCAGCCACCGAGCTGGCCGACGACGACGAGCCCGACCGTCCAGCAGCCGGTCACCGCCGCCGCCACCACCGCCCAGGGGCTCGGCGGGCCCGGCGTGGCCAAGGGCCTTGGAACGGGTTGACCAGCGGGGAACGGGGGGCCGACCTCCATTCTGCGACAGTACGGCGCGGACGGGCTGTCCCGCCGGGTGGCGGCGGCGGTTACCGTGGACGGGTGCGTGACCCCAACGTGTCCCGAACGACGGCCGGCCAGCTCTCCCCCGAGCGCCGGGCCGCCGACCTGCGCCGCCTGCGCACCGAACGCTTCGACGTGCTGGTCATCGGCGGTGGCGCGACCGGGGCGGGTGCCGCCCTGGACGCCGCCTCGCGGGGGCTGAAGGTGGCCCTGGTGGAGGCGCGCGACTACGCCGCCGGCACCTCCAGCCGCTCCAGCAAGCTCATCCACGGCGGCCTGCGCTACCTGGAGCAGTTGGAGTTCCACCTGGTGCACGAGGCGCTCACCGAGCGCGGGCTGCTCGCCACCCGGCTGGCCCCGCACCTGGTCCGGCCGGTGCCCATCCTGGTCCCGCTGCCCGACGGGCGGGGCGTACGCGGCCTGCCGGCCCGGGTGTTCCGCCGCTCCTACTACGGCGCCGGCGTCGCGGCGTACGACGCCTTCGCCGGGGTCTTCGGCGGTGGGCGCGGCATGCCGCTGCACCGGCACCTGACCCGCGAGGGCGCCCGCCGCGTCTTCCCCAGCCTGCGCGCCGACGCGGTGGCCGGCGCGATTCGCTACTACGACGGGCAGGTCGACGACGCGCGGCTGGTGGTGACCCTGGCCCGCACGGCGGCCAGCCTCGGCGCGACCGTGGTGAACAGCACCCGGGCGGTCGGGCTCATCCGGCAGGCCCGCGAGGTCACCGGCGTCCGGGTCCGCGACCTGGAGGCACCGCCCGGCTCCCCGGACGCCGAGTTCGAAGTACGCGCCCGCACCGTCATCGCCGCCACCGGGGTGTGGAGCGACGACATGTCGCGGATGCTTAACGACGTCGGGCTGCGCCCCGGCATCCGCGTCCGGGCCTCCAAGGGCGTGCACCTGGTGGTGCCCCGCTCGGCGATCACCGGCGAGGCCGGGCTGATCCTGCGTACGGCCACCAGCGTGCTCTTCGTGATCCCGTGGGGCGGGCACTGGATCATCGGCACCACCGACACCGACTGGCGGCTGGACCGGTCCCACCCGGCGGCCTCCGCCCGGGACATCGAATACCTGCTGGAGCAGGTCAACACGGTGCTCGACCGGCCGCTCACGACGGCCGACATCGAGGGCGTCTACGCCGGGCTGCGGCCGCTGCTGGCCGGCGAGGCCGACTCCACCTCCAAGCTGTCCCGGGAGCACGCCGTCTTCGAGCCGATGCTCGGGCTGCTGCTGGTCGCTGGCGGCAAGTACACGACGTACCGGGTGATGGCCTCCGACGTGGTCGACCGGGCAGCCCACCGGCTCGGCGCCGTACGCCCCTCCCGCACCGCCGACCTGCCACTGCTCGGCGCTGACGGCTACCCGGCGACGTGGCGGGACCGGGCGGACCTCGCCCGCCGGCACGGGATGCCGGTCGGGGTGGTCGAGCACCTGCTGGAGCGCTACGGCACCCTCACCCGCGACCTGCTCGCGCTGATCGACGCGGACCCGCTGCTGGCGTCCCCGCTGGCCGGCGCACCGGAGTACCTGGCCGCCGAGGTGACGTACGCGGCCCGGGCCGAGGGGGCGCTGCACCTGGAGGACGTGCTCACCCGGCGGACCCGGATCTCCTTCGAGACGGCGCACCGGGGCCTGGAGTCGGCGGGCCACGCGGCCGAGCTGATGGGTGCGGTGCTCGGCTGGGACGAGGCCACCCGGGCCCGCGAGGTGGAGCACTACCGCGCCCGGGTGGAGGCGGAACGCGAGTCCCAGCTGATGCCCGACGACGCCACCGCCGACGCCGCCCGGCTCGGCGCGCCCGACGTACGGGGCTTCGCGGCGGACCGCGGCGCGGACGACGACCAGGCCGAACTGCCGTCCTCGTCCCGCTGACGGCCCGGTCCCGGTCACCCCTACATTCGCCCGCCCCACCCCGGAGAGCGGTTACGGCCCTCACCCACTGTGGGATAGGTTCCGGCCCGTGCCCTCCGCTTCCTGGTTGCGTCCGGTCCGCGTGTCCGTCGCGGCCCTGTTGGCCGCCGCCCTCGCCGGCTGCTCGCTGCCCGGAAACGCCGACGACGGCCCCGCGCCGGGTCCGGCCGGCACCGGGCTGTCGCAGCCGGGGCCCGGCGGCGCGGCGACCGCCGGAAGGGGTGAGGTCAGCCTCCTCCAGCGGGTCGGCACGGACGGGCCGCTGCGCACGCTCAACGTGGAACCGGACGGCAGGTGGGAGTGTGTCGACTGCGCCGGCGACGGCGTGACGTCGACCGGGGTGCTCGGCCCGGAACACGTCGCCCGGCTCCAGGAGCTGCTCGCCGACCCGGGGCTGGCGAAGGAGACCGACCAGGTCCGGCGCTACCAGGTCACCTGCATCGACGCGCTGACCTCCAGCCTGCTCACCTCGACCGGCCTGGTCACGTCGCAGGACTGCCCGGGCGAGGAGCACCCGCCCATCGCCAACGAGATCCTGCTGCTGCTCACCCAGGCCACCCCGGCCGAGATGACCGCCTGACGGCCGCGCCCCCGGCGGGGGCCCGCCCGGGACCGGCGCCACCGGCGTCCGGACCGCGGCCGGCGGAAGGCCGTCGCGCCGGGCCCGTCAGAGGACCTTGCCGGGGTTGAGCAGGCCGGCCGGATCGAGCGCCGCCTTGATCGCCTGGTGCACCCGCAGGCTCACCGGGCCGATCTCGCGGGCGAGCCAGTCGCGCTTGAGCAGGCCCACGCCGTGCTCGCCGGTGCAGGTGCCGCCCAGTTCGAGGCCGAGGCGCATGATCTCGTCGAACGCGCGCCGGCCGCGTTCGAGGCTCGCCGGGTCGGCCCGGTCCACCACGATGTTCGGGTGCATGTTGCCGTCGCCGGCGTGGCCGACCACGCCGATCGGCACGTCGCATTCCGCCGCGATCCGGGCCACCCCGTCGAGCAGCGCCGCCAGCGCGCCCCGGGGGACCGCCACGTCGTCGATGACCAGGCCGCCGTTGCCGCCCGGGTAGGTCTCCGCCGCGAACTTCTCCATCGCCGGGTGCGCGAGCCGGCGCGCCTGCAACAGGGCCGCCGCCTCCACGGCGTCGGTGGCCGCGTAGACCTCGTCGGCGCCGGCCGCCTCGCAGACCGCGGCCAGGCCGGCCAGGTCGTCGGCCGCGCGGGAGCCGGTGTCGGCGGCGGCCAGCAGCAGCGCCTGGGCGTCCGTCCGCAGCCCCATCGGACGGTACGCCTCGATCGCCCGCAGGTGCGTCCGGTCGAGCAGCTCCAGCAGGCTGGGGGAGAGCCCCCGGGCGGCGATGCCGGCGACGGCCGCGCCGGCGGCGGCGGTGGACGGGAAGACCGCCACCATGGTCAGCGACTCCGCCGGGGCGGGCCGCAGCGCCACGGTCACCTCCGTGATCACGCCGAGGGTGCCCTCGGAGCCGACGAAGAGCCGGGTGAGGTCGTAACCGGCCACCCCCTTGGCGGTACGCCGGCCGGTGCGCAGCACCTCGCCGGAGGCGAGCACCACCTCCAGGCCCAGCACGTACTCGGTGGTGACGCCGTACTTGACGCAGCACATGCCGCCGGCGTTGGTGGCGACGTTCCCGCCGATCGTGGACGACTCCCACGAGCCCGGGTCGGGCGGGTACCACAGCCCCTGCTCCGCCACGGCGGCGGCGAGCGTCGCGTTGACCACGCCGGGCTGCACCACGGCGATCCGGCTCACCGGGTCGATCTCCAGCACGGCGTCCATCGCGACCATGCTGACCACCATCGCGCCGTCGACGGCGTTGGCCGCTCCGGCCAGCCCCGTACGCGCCCCCTGCGGCACCACCGGTACGCCGTGCCGCGCGGCCGCCCGCAGCGCGGCGGCCACCTGCGCGGTGGTGCGGGGACGGACCACGACCAGGGGCGTACCGGCGGCGCAGAGGTCGGCCTCGTCCCGCTCGTGCATCCGCAACAGGTCCGGGTCGGTCAGGACGGCGTCGTCGCCGAGCGCCGCCCGCAGATCGTCGAGGAGGGGGGATCCGGCCATGTCGCCGAGGCTACGGTCGGTCCCGCGCGATCACCAACCGGTGCCCGCTGCGGGGTACCTTGGCCGACATGCTCTACCTGGACCGGCCCGCCTGGCCGTGGCGGGGGCGGCTCTGGTCCCACCTGATCAGCGACGTCTCTCCCGCCGAGCTGCACGCCTTCGCCGAGATGCTGGGCGCGCCCCGCCGGGGGTTCGACCGGGACCACTACGACATCCCGGCCGACCGGTTCGCGATGGCGGTCTGGCTGGGCGCCCGGGTGGTGCCGAGCCGGGAGCTCGTGCGCCTGCTCCGGCAGGCCGGGCTGCGCCGCCCCAAGCACCTGGCTCGCCCGCGTGGGGTGCGGGTGGGGGCGGAGGGCTAGCGGAGCGTGGACAGCTCGCGGGTCAGGTTGGCGCGGGCCCGGGGCTCCCAGCGCCGTGCCAGCGGCGGCAGCCGGAACAGCGCCGGCAGGGCGAGCAGCCCGGCGAGCACCCGGGCGCGGCCGACCCGGAAGTCGGCCTCGGGCACGTGCGCGTACTCCCGGCGGATCGCCGCGGCGTAGCGGTCGTACGCCTCGGGCGGCGTCGCCAGGACGGCGAGGTCGGCGTCGCAGAGCAGCGCACCGTCGGCGTCGCCCGGCTCCACGGCGTGGCCGGCGGTGAGCAGCACCAGCCGGCACACCTCGGCCACGGCGTCGGCCGGCAGGCCCGCCCGGGTGAGCAGCGTCCCGGCGAGCGCCGCGCTGTCGCGCTCGTTGGCGTCGCCCCCCGCGCGTGGGTCGTAGACGGCGTCGTGGCACCAGGCCGCGAGGCGCACCAGGTCCGGCCGCCCGGCGACCGGCGCGTGGGCGTCGACCACGTCGAGGACGGCCGTCAGGTGGTCGGCGTCGTGGTAGTGCCGGTGCGGCTCGTGCCAGCGGGCCAGCAGGTCCTCGCCGACCCGGCTCAGCTCCGCCGCGTCGGTCATTCCGGCGCCCCGGGCCGCGGCCCGCCACCGGTCGAGAAGGTCGGCCACCAGGCCGAGTCTGCCCTACCGCCGTCGCCGGCGAGGATTCACCCGGCGCGGCACGGGTAGTCCCCGCCATGGCCGTGGCCCGGGACCGTCGACCCTCACTGGTGCGACGCGCCATACTGCGCGACCGGGCGAGGGACGTCGACGGCGCCCGGATCGCCGAGGTGGCGGAGCGCCTGCGGCACCGCGGCAAGACGACCCTGCACGACCGCCTGCACCGGCTGCGGATGGCGATGGGCCTCGCCGTGCAGGCCGGCCTCGCCGCCGGACTGTCCTGGCTGGCGGCGCACGAGCTGCTCGGCAACTCGCAGCCGGTCTTCGCGCCGATCTCTGCGGTCGGCACCCTCGCCGCCTCGGTCGGCCAGCGGTTCCGCCGCACGGTGGAGTTGATCGCCGGAGTGGCGGTCGGGGTCGCCGTCGGCGACTTCCTCATCTACCTGCTCGGCACCGGCCCGTGGCAGCTCGGGCTGGTGGTCACCCTGGCCATCATGCTGACCATCTTCGCGGGCGCCAGCGTGGCCATCGTCATCCAGGCGGCGGCCACGGCGGTGCTGATCGTCACGCTCAGCCCGTCGACCGAGAACCTGGAGATCCCCCGGTTCATCGACGCGTTCATCGGTGGCGGCATCGCGCTGCTGGTCACCGCGATCCTGCTGCCGCTCAATCCGCTGCGGGTCATCAACCGGGCCGCCCGGCCAGCCCTGGACCTGCTCGCCGCCCAGCTCGACGTGACCGCGGAGGCCCTGCGGGACCGGGACCGGGGCAAGGCCCAGCGGGCCCTGGACCGGCTCCGCAACAACCAGGAGGAGATGGCCACCTTCACCGAGGCCATCGAGGGGGCGAAGGAGACCACCACGCTCTCGCCCGCCCGGTGGCACCGGCGGGACGAGCTCACCCACTACGCCGAGGCCGCCGACCCGATCGACCGGGCGATGCGCAACGCCGGCACGCTGACCCGGCGCGCGGTGACCCTGATCGAGGACGAGGAGCCCATCCCGGAGACGATGCCGGACGCGGTGGCCCATCTCGCCGAGTCGGTACGCCTGCTCAAGCACGAGTTCGCCGTGGGCGAGGAGCCCGAGCAGGCCCGGGAGCGGGCGCTGCGCGCGGTCAGCGAGGCCGGCCGGGCGTACGCCGAAGGGGTCGGCTTCTCCGGCAGCGTGGTGATCGCGCAGGTGCGGACCACCGCCAGCGACCTGATGGTGGCCTCCGGCATCAGCCAGGAGGAGGCGAACCGCGGGGTCCGGCAGTCCTTCGGCGACCCGGACCGGCCGGGCGGCGAGGGGGAGCGGGACGAAGCCCCGAAGCCGCCCGCCGCCCCGCCGCTCGGCTGACCCGCACCCCCGTCGACCCGCCCAGGCCGCAGGGCGCGGGCGGGTGCCCCACCCCGTCGACCCGGTCAGGCCCGGAGGGCGCGGGCCAGGCGGCGGACGGCCTCGTCCATGAGGTCGGACGGGGCGGCGGCGTAGGTGAGGCGGAGGTGGGGGGCCGGGGGTTCGGCGGCGTACCAGGGGCGGCCGGGGAGGACGACGACGCCTTCGGCGGCCGCGGCGGCGGCCAGCGCGACGTCGTCGGTGCCCTCCGGCAGGCGTACCCAGAGGTGCATGCCGCCGCGCGGGACCGGCTGCCGGGCCAGTTCCGGCAGGTGCCGGCGGAGCGCGGTCAGCAGCGCCTCGCGGCGGGTCCGCAGCGCGGTGCGCAGGGCACGGCGGTGATGCGCCCAGGCCGGGGTGGTGACGAACTCGATCGTGGCCTGTTGCAGTGGCCCGGCGACGAAGAAGTCGTCGAGCAGCCGGGCCGCCCGCAGCCGGGCGCCGGCGGGACCGCGGGCGCCGATCGCGGCGACGCGCAACCCGGGAGCGGTCGACTTGGTCAGCGAGCGCAGGTAGACGACGTGCCCGTCGGTGTCGTCGGCGGCCAGCGGTGGCGGGGCCTGGCCGTCGATGGTGAGGTCGCGGGCGTAGTCGTCCTCGATGAGGAACGCCCCGGCGTCGCGTACGGCCTCGGCGACCCGGGCCCGGCGGTCCTCCGCGAGCGTCGCGCCGTGCGGGTTGGCGTACAGCGGCTGGCAGTAGAACAGCCGGGCGCCGGTGCGGGCGAACGCGGCGGCGAGCTGGTCGGGGCGTACCCCGTCGGCGTCGGCGGGCACGGGCACCACCCGGAGGCCGGCCGCCCGGGCGGCGGCCAGCGCGCCCAGGTAGGTCGGCGACTCGACGAGCAGGGTGTCGCCGGGCGCGGCGAGCGCCCGCAGCGCGGACGACAGGGCGGCCTGTCCGCCCGGGCAGACCACCATGTCCTCGGCGCGCAGCCCGGCCCCGGCCTCGCGGGCGAACCAGGCGCGCAGGTCTTCGCGCCCCTCGGCCGGCCCGCGCTGCCAGGACGCGGGCTGCCGGGCGGCGCGGGTGAGCGCGGCCCCGAGCGCGGCGGCGGGTTGCAGCTCCCCGTCCAGGTAGCCCCCGGACAGCGGGATCGCTCCGGCGGGCGGTAACGCCAGTAGCGCCTGCATCTCGTCCTCGCCCGGCCGGCGGGGGCCGAGCGCCACGGTCTGCCACGACAGGTCGGGGGCGCGCCACTCGCGTGGCGGGGCGGCCACGAAGGTGCCCGTGCCGGCTCGCGTCTCGACCAGTCCCTGGGCCACGAGCTGGCGGATGGCCTCGGCGACGGTGACCGGGGAGGCCTGGTGCCGGGCCGTCAGCTCGCGCACCGAGGGCAGCCGCGTGCCGGGATCCGCAGCAGCCGCGAGCCCGCGCAGGTCTTGGACGACGCGGTCGGCTGCGTTACCGTCATTCATGAACGGGAACAGTAGCGCTACTGTCAGGACCACGGTAACGGCGGACCGGACGGTCGGTCTCGCCCTCGGCGCGCTGGGCGTGCTCGCCTTCAGCATGTCGCTGCCCGCGACCCGCGTCGCCGTGCAACAGCTCGACCCGTGGTTCGTCGCCTTCGGCCGGGCCGTCGGCGCGGCGCTGCTGGCCTGGGCGTACCTGCGATCCACCGGTGCCCCGAAGCCCACGCGCGGTCAGTGGCGGCGGCTGACGGTCGTCGCCCTCGGCGTCGTCGTCGGTTTCCCGCTGTTCACCTCCCTGGCGCTCAGCACCCAGACCTCCGCGCACGGCGCGGTCGTCATCACGGTGCTGCCCGCCATGACCGCCGTGTTCGCGGTGCTGCGGGCCGGCGAGCGACCGCCGCCGCTGTTCTGGGCCGCCAGCGCCGGCGGGCTGCTGGCGGTGCTCACCTTCCTCGGCGCCAGCGGCGCGGTACGCGGGGCCCTCGCCCCACCCGACCTGTTCCTGCTCGCGGCGGTCGTGCTCTGCGGCCTGGGGTACGCCGAGGGCGGCGCGCTCGCCCGCGAGCTGGGCGGCGCCCGGACGATCTGCTGGGCGTTGCTGCTCTCGCTGCCCGTCACCGTGCCCGTCATGGTCGTCGCCGCCGTGGCCGCCCCGCCGCGCGCCGACCCCGTCGCCTGGTCGGCGTTCGGCTACCTCACCGTGGTCTCGATGTTCCTGGGCTTCTTCGCCTGGTACGCGGGCCTGGCCCGGGGCGGCATCGCGCAGGTCGGGCAGATCCAGCTCGCCCAGCCGGTGCTCACCCTGGCCTGGTCGGCGCTGCTGCTCGGCGAGGCCGTCACCCCTGCCTCGATCGCGGCGGCGGTGGCCGTGCTGGCGTGTGTGGTGCTGATCCAGCGCACCCGCGACCGCGCGCCGGCACCCGCGGTGGGCAAGGCCTGACGGGAGACGCGGCCAGTCCCGGGGCGGTGCGGGGCCCGTGCCGTCCCGCCGGCCCGGGGGAGCGGGCCGGCGGGTGCTCCCGGGTCGGTCAGGCCAGCGCGGCGAGGGCGGCGAGCAGCCGGTCCACGTGCCCGGTCGTGCTGCCCAGGCCGACGCTGGCGCGCAGGGCGGTCGGCGGCAGGTCCCGCCGGCCGGCGCGGGCGGCCGCCTCGTCAAGCAGCCGCCGGGCCAGCAGGTTCAGCGCGTCGGTGGTGTTGCGGGTGAAGACCACGTGGTCGTCGGCGCGGGCGCCGAGGAAGTCGCCGACCGTCTGCCGGGCGCGCTCGTAGGCGAGGGTGCAGCGCCGCGACAGCGCCCCGGCGCCGCGGTGCACGCTGGCGTACCAGGGCAGCAGCTCGGCCACCGCGTCGGCCGCGGCCCGCGCGCAGGGCGCGGTGGCCGCGTAGTCGAGGTTCACCTGGCCGGGTACGCCGAGCACGTCGAGCGGGTCGGCGACGGCGGGCGGCTGCGGCGCGGGCGGGGGTACGAGGGTGACGGTCATGGCCGACCTCCGGGTCCAGGGACCCCGGGTGGGCGCACACGGGCGGGGTCCGCGCTTGCCCGGCACGCGATCGGGCCGGGCCCGGTCATCACCCGGGGCACCCCACCGCGAACTCGACGAGGGTTGCCGGCCAGCAAGCCGGGGCTTGACGCTGGCGCTCGTGACCTGCCGGCAGCATAGCCGGGTGAATGCGGCCGGACCAGGCGGCCGGGGATGGCTACGCTGACCGCATGGCCGACACCCCGCCCGGCGCACCCCTGCCGCCGTCGCCGACCGCGCCCGCCGTCCCGCCGCCGGGCGGGGCCGGGCCCCGGATGCCGTTACGCGGGCTCGACTGGCGTCGGATCCTGGTACTGGTCGGGGCCGTTCTGTTCATCGCGGCCTGCGCGGTGTACATGGTCTTCGAACTCGGTTTCAATCTCGGCGTCGAGGCGCTGCTGATCGGGCTGGTCGCCGCGCTCCTCCCGGTTCCGGTCCTGGTGGCCTGTTTCCTCTGGCTGGACCGCTACGAACCGGAGCCCCTGAAGTACCTGATCTTCTGCTTCGCCTGGGGCGCGTTCGTCTCCACCGCCGCCTCCTACAAGGTCAACAACTTCTCCGCCGGGCTCTTCGAGGACTGGGGGCTGCCGACCGCGCTGACCGCGGTGCTGGTCGCGCCGTTCATCGAGGAGTTGACCAAGGCGCTCGGGCCGATCCTGCTGCTGATCTTCCGCCGGCGGGAGATCTCGGGCATCACTGACGCCCTGGTCTACTGCGGGCTCTCCGCCGTCGGTTTCGCCATGGTGGAGAACATCCTCTACCTGGGCGGCCACGGCTATGCCAGCGGAGTGGAGCGGTACGGGCCGGCGACCGGCACCCAGCAGGTGATCGCCATCTTCATCGTCCGGATCCTGCTCTTCGGCTTCGCCCACCCGCTCTTCACCTCCATGACGGGGGTGGGGCTGGGCATCGCCGCGCGCACCGCCAGCCGGTGGGTCCGGGTGCTAGCCCCGCTCGCCGGGCTGCTGCTGGCGATGATGCTGCACGGGCTGTGGAACCTGCTGCCGACGCTCACCCAGGCCACCGGCCAGACGTTGATCATGCTGTACGGCTTCATCGGCGTGATGGTGCCGGTCTTCTTCGCCATGGTCGGGCTCGCCCTGTGGCTCCGGGCCTGGGAGGGGCGGCTCACCGAGCGGACGCTGCCGGACTACGTGCGGGCGGGCTGGCTGACCCCGCCGGAGGTGGCGGCGCTGAGCAGCCTGGGGCGGCGGCACGCGGCCCGGGTGTGGGCCAAGCGGGTGGCCGGCGACGGCGGGCTGAGGGCGATGCGCGGCTACCAGTTCGCGGCGACCCGGCTGGCGCTGCTGCGCGACGGCGCACTGCGCGGCCTGGACCGGCGTCCGGCGGACCGGGAGCGGACCGCGCGGGAGGAACGGGAGCTGCTGGAGGCGATCGGCGCGTACCGGTCGTTCTTCGTGGGCCGGGACCCGCAGGTGCCGGCGGGAATCTGGGACGGGCACCGCTACCACCTGCGGTTCCCGGACGGCACGCAGCGGTCGGTCGAGGCGCCGGACGATCCCGTCGTGCCGATCCCGGTGGTGCTCGTACCGCCGCCCCCGCCGCCCCCGCCCGGCTGGTACGGCCAGCAGCCGCCGGCGCCGTGGCACCCCGGCCGCCCCTGAGCCCGGTCGTCAGGTCATCAGGCTGGTGAGGAAGTCACCGAGGCCCTGCGCCATCGCCATCAGTCCCGCCCCGATCGCCTTGAACATCTCCGCCGCGCCCTCCGGCCGGAAGGCCATGAAGTAGATCAGGAACGCGACGCTCCCCCAGAGCAGAATCTTCTTCACTAGTACCGGCATCGCGTCCCTCCCCAGGGCCGGTGATGCGGCTGGCTTCCCGGCGGGAGGCGACGCAAACGGCACCGGCGCCCTCATCCGGGCGGGTGGGGCGGGGGTGGGCTCAGAGGTAGAGGCCGGTGGAGTCGTTCTCGACCCGCTCGGCGGCCACGGCGTGCACGTCGCGTTCGCGCAGCAGCACGTACCCGCGGCCGTGCAGTTCGACCTCGGAGCGGTCGTCGGGGTCGAAGAGGACCCGGTCGCCCGAGACGATGGCGCGCACGTTCGGCCCCACGCCCACGGCCGTGGCCCAGGCCAGCCGCTTGCCCACGGCGGCGGTCGCCGGAATCACGATGCCGGCGGTCGAGCGTCGCTCACCCTCGCTCCCCTCCATCCGCACCAGCACACGGTCGTGCAGCAGGCGGATCGGCAGCTTGGAGTCGAGATTCTCGTCGGCGGTCACGCCGCAGACGCTACCGTGTCCCGGTCGGCGGGCCGTGGGCGGTTACGCGCCGGGGGCCGGGGGCAATGTGTGGCGGACCTGCCCTACGGTGGCGTCGTCGGACGTATCCTGTCCGCCCACCGGCGTGGGCGGGCCGGTCTCTTGCCAGGAGGTGCGCTTGAGCCGCTTCGAGCAGATCCGCGGACGGCTCCGTCGCGCGTACGAGTCGGGCCGGGAGACGGCGCGGGCACGCCGTACGGATCCGGTCGACGGCCCCGAGTCGGCCGGCGTGGCCTCGCCGACGTCCCCCGGCCCGGTGGCGGCGCCCTCCGCGACCGTCGTCGGCGCCCCGCCGCCCGGGGCGATGCACAACTCCACCTCCAGCCGGGACGACGCGGACGTGCCGCACGCGCTGCGGATCGCCGCCGCGTGGTCCTGGCGGCTGATCGTGATCGGCGTCGTGGCCTGGGCGCTGCTGAAGGTCGTCGGCACCGTCCGGATCGTGGTCATCCCGCTGGCCGTCGCGTTGCTGCTCTCGGCGCTGCTCGCGCCGGCGGTCGGCTGGCTGCTGCGGGCCCGCCTTCCCCGGTCCATGGCGACGGCGGTGGTGCTGGTGGGCGGCCTGGCCGCGGTGATCGGGACGCTGACCCTGGTGGTGAACGAGTTCATCCAGGGCGTGCCGGAGCTGAGCAAGAAGTCCTCCGAGGGCGTCCGGCAGATCCAGGACTGGCTGAAGACCGGCCCGCTGCACCTCTCCGACGGCCAACTCGACAACTACATCGAGGAGGGCCAGAAGTGGATCAACAACAACACCGAGAAGTTCACCAGTGGCGCCCTCTCCACGGCCGCCACGCTGGCTGAGGTGCTGACCGGCACGCTGCTGGTGCTCTTCGCCACGTTCTTCTTCCTGCGGGACGGCAACAAGATCTGGCGCTTCCTGGTCCGGCTCCTGCCGGTGGCCGCCCGCTGGAAGGTCGACGACGCCGGGCGGGCGTCCTGGGCGACGCTTGTCGCCTACGTCCGGGCGACCGTGCTTGTCGCCTTCATCGACGCGGTCGGCATCGGTGTCTTCCTGGTCATCTTCGACATCCCGTTCGCCTTCCCGCTCGCCGCGCTCGTCTTCCTCGGTGCGTTCATCCCGATCGTCGGTGCGACCCTGTCGGGCGTCGTCGCGGTCCTGGTCGCGCTTGTCGACAGCGGCCCGGTGACCGCGCTGATCATCCTCGGCGCGGTGATCGGGGTGCAGCAGGTGGAGGGGCACCTCCTCCAGCCGCTGATCATGGGCCGGGCGGTGGCCATCCACCCGCTCGCGGTCATCATCGGCATCGCGGCCGGCGTGGTCCTCGCCGGGATCACCGGCGCGCTGGTCTCGGTGCCGCTGATCGCCGTGCTCAACACGGCCGTCCGCCGGCTCGCCGCCCGCACCGTTCCGGACACCCCGCCCGACGCCGTCGTCGTCGCCTCCCAGGCGCCCTGACGGGTCAGACCTTGGCGAGGCGGTCGAGGGCGCCCCGGGCGACCTCCGGCCGGGTGGTGTACCAGAACGGCGGCAGCGACCGGCGCAGGAACGGCCCGTAGCCCCGGGCCGTCTCCAGGCGCGAGTCGAGGACCGCCACCACGCCCTTGTCGCCCGTCGACCGGATCAGCCGCCCCACCCCCTGGGCCAGCCGGATCGCGGCGATCGGCACGCTGACCGCCGCGAAACCCGACCCCCCGCCGGCGTCCACCGCCGCGGCCCGCGCCGCCGCCAGCGGCTCGTCCGGCCGGGGGAAGGGCAGCCGGTCGATGACCACCAGCTGACAGGAGTCGCCCGGCACGTCGACGCCCTGCCAGAGCGACATCACCCCGAACAGGCAGCTGGACTTCTCCTCCCGGAACCGGCGTACCAGCAGCGGCAGCGCCTCCTCGCCCTGGAGCAGGACCGGCAGGTCGGTCCGCGCGCGCAGCAGCTCCGCCGCCTGCTGCGCGGCCCGCCGGGAGGAGAAGAGGCCGAGGGTACGCCCGCCGAGCGCGGTGACCAGCTCGAGCAACTCCTCGCCGGCCGCGTCGGGCAGCCCGGAGACGCTGGGCCGGGGCAGGTGCGCGGCGACGTACAGGATGCCCTGCCGGGGGTAGTCGAACGGCGAGCCGACGTCGAGGGAGCGCCAGCCCGGCCCCGAGGTGGCCGGCGCCCCCGCCGTGCCGGTCGCCGCACCGCCCCCGGTCGCTCCGCTGCCCTCCGCCGGGCCGGTGCCGCCGGTGCGCCCGGCCGACCGGGCGGCCATGGCGGCGGCGGCCGGTGACGGCGGGTCGGCCGGGGGTGCCTCCAGGCCCAGCGCCCGGGCCACCGTGTCGAACCGGCCGCCCAGCGTCAGCGTCGCCGAGGTGGCGACGACCGTGCGCTCCTCGTACAAATGGGTGGCGAGCGTGCCGGCGACCGAGAGCGGCGCGACCACCAGCGCCCGGCGACCGGTGTTGTCGTTCTTCTCCACCCAGGCGACGTCGTGGTCGGCCTCCTCCAGCAGCCGCTGCGCGGTGGCCGAGAGCTCGTCGAGCACCGCCTTGGCCTGCTGCTTGCGCACCGGGTCCGGGTCGTCGGACTTGACGTCGCCGATCGCGTCGAGCGCCGCCCGGGTGGCCGCGTCGAGCAAAGTGCACGCCTCGCGCAGCGGGGACGGCAGCCCCGAGGTGATCCGCCCGGCCGGCGCCTCGGCCAGCCCGACGGCCAGGGCGTCGCCGGCCGCGGTCAGCGACTCGGCGACGTCCGGCCGCAGCAGCGGGCGGGCCCGCTTCGCGGCGCGGTCGATCAGCTCCGGCACCAGCTCGGCCTGCGCGGCGGAGGAGACCCGGTCGGCCAGCTCGTGCGCCTCGTCGACGATGAGCAGCTTGTGCGGCGGCACGATGTGCCGGTCGGCCAGCATGTCCACCGCGAGCAGGCTGTGGTTGGTGACCACGATGTCGGCCTCCCGGGCGCGGGCCCGGGACGCCTCGGCGAAGCACTCCGCGCCGAACGGGCAGCGGGACGCGCCGACGCACTCCCGGGCCGGCATGGAGACCAGCCGCCAGGCCTGGTCGTCGACGCCCGGGTCCAGCTCGTCCCGGTCGCCGGTGTCGGTCTTCTCCGCCCAGTCGCGCAGCCGCTGCACCTGCTTGCCGAGCCGACCCGCCTCGCCGAGCCACTTCGTGCCGCCGCCGGGGCGCGCCGCCGGGGCGTCGAAGAGGGTGTCCTCCGGCTCGTCCTCCGTGGAGTTGTCCAGCCGGGCCAGGCAGAGGTAGTGGTGCCGCCCCTTCAGCACCGCGAAGGTGGGCCGCCGGCCGAGCACCGGCTCCACGGCGTCGGCGAGCCGGGGCAGGTCGTGGTCGACCAGCTGGGACTGCAACGCCAGGGTGGCCGTGGAGACCACCACCGGGCCGTCCACGGTCAGCGCGGGCGTCAGGTAGGCCAACGACTTGCCGGTGCCCGTGCCGGCCTGCACCAGCAGGTGCTCCCGCGCCTGCACGCACTCCTCGATGGCGGTCGCCATCTGCTGCTGGCCGGGACGCGCCGCCCCGCCGGGCACCGCGCCGACCGCGGCGGCGAGCAGCTCCACCCCGCTCGGCCGGGCGCCCCGCCGCCGGCCTCCGGTGCGGGGCGAGGGGGCGGCGGAACCGGTGGCGAGGCGCGGAGTCACCGTGCGACGGTACCCGCCGTCCCCGACACCGGCCGCGCCGATCCGGGCGTGGCGTCGTCACGGTACGGTCTCCCACCGACCGCGTCCGGTTACTTCCGTGCGGCGACGGATGGGCGGTATCGGTTAGGGTGCGACTCATGCCGAGCGACGTGGTCCGCGTGATCTACCGCAAGTACGACGGCAGCGCCCACCGCGACTACCCGGCCCGCCGGCTGGCCGAGGACGAGCTCGGCGTCTGGCTCGGCGTGACCGAGGGCACGAAGTCCGTCTACCACGGCCGGCCGTCGGTGGAGCAGATCCCGTTCGTCCTCCTGGTGCCGCACCACGCCTGGTGGACCGGCATGTTCAACCCGCCGCCACGGACCAGCGAGGTCTACTGCGACATCGCCAGCCCGGCCCGCTGGGAGAACGACGACACCGTCCACCTCATCGACCTCGACCTCGACGTGGTGCGCCGCCGGAGCACCGGCCTGGTGGAGCTGCGCGACGAGGACGAGTTCGCCGAGCACCGGGCCCGCTTCGGCTACCCGGACGACGTCGTGGCGCAGGCCGAGGCGGCGGCCCGGTGGCTGCTCGGGGCACTGGGCGACGGCACCGAGCCGTTCGCCACGTCGTACCGGAAGTGGCTGGCCCTGGTGGTCTGACCCGCCGGGACCGGCCCGGGCCGTCACCAGCGCGGCGGCCAGCCGTCCTCCTCCGTCAGCGGCGGCAGGTCGCCCAGCTTCTCCGGATTCAACTGGTGGAAGACCCCGGTCACCCGGCCCCCGTCCACCGTGAGGGCGGCCACCACCCGCAGCGGCCGCCCGTCCGAGTGCCGGGTCTCCAGGTGCAGGCCCTCGACGCCGTCGACGAGCACCCGACGGGCGCGCAGCGTCCCGCCGTAGCGCCCGGCACGCCCGAACAGGCCCAGGAGGAAGCGGGCCACCGCGTCGGCCCCGAGCACCGGCCGCCGGGCCGCCGGGAAGTGGCCGCCGCTGTCGCCGACGGCGACCACGTCCGGGGCGAGCACCCGTACCAGCGCGGCCAGGTCGCCCGACTCGACGGCGGTCACGAAGGCGGCGAGCACGTGACGCTGCTCGACCGCGTCGGCGGTGTGCCGGGGCGCGTCGGGCGCGTGCACCGCCCGGCGGGCCCGGGAGGCGAGCTGGCGGGCGGCGGCGTCGGTCGTACCGAGCACCTCGGCGATCTGGGCGAACGGCACGGCGAAGACGTCGTGCAGCACGAAGGCCACCCGCTGCTCCGGCGCGAGGCGTTCCAGCACCACCAGCAGGGCGGTGCCGACCTGATCGGCGCGGACCGCCCGCTCCGCGGGGTCGGGCGCGAAGCCGTCGGGGCGCGGGCCCTGGTCGAGCGGTGTCACCACCGGCTCCGGCAGCCACTGGCCGGGGTACGCCTCCCGCCGTACCCGCGCCGAGCGGAGCACGTCGAGGCAGATCCGGGCGCAGGTGGTGGTCAGCCAGGCGCCGAGGTGCCGGATCTCGGCGCGGGCCGCCGGGTCGGCGAGTGCGGCGGCGTACCGCAGCCAGGTCTCCTGCACGGCGTCCTCGGCCTCGCTGCGGCTGCCCAGCATCCGGTGCGCCACCCCCAGCAGGCGCCCCCGCTCGGCCTCGAACTCCGCCACCATCTCCCGCACGCTGCCCCCGCTCCACTGCCGGGGCGCGTACCGCCCCGCCCGCCCGCGATTCTCCCGCCCCGACCTCGGCACCCCCAAGACCGCCGTCGATCATGCAGTCGTGGCGCCCCGCGTAACGGACCAAGCAGGCGATTCCGCCCACCACAGATGCATGATCGGCGGCTCATGGGGCGGGCCGGAGGCGGAGGCTGGGGTCTGGGTTGGCGGGCGGGTGGGGCGGATGTGGGTGATGATCCGGTGGTGCGAGGGGTCGAGGGGAGCGGCGTGGGCCGCGATGCCGTGGGTCGGGCCGACGTCGTCGTGGGGCCGGTCGGAGGGACGATGCGGGAGCTGCTCCGGGTGGCGCCCGGCGGGGTGGTCGATCTCGGGGCGGCCGATCCCCGGTCGACGCCCGGGCTGCCGGGGCGGGAGGTGACCGGCCCGCAGCGCAAGGAGTGGGCCCGTGGCCAGCTCACGCTGATCGGCGCGGAACTGGGCAGGCAGCAGGAGATGCTCTTCGCCGAGGCCAAGGCCCGGCAGTCGGCGGCTGGTGGCGTCGCGGGGGCCGGTGGGGCGGGCGGGCGCCGGGTGCTGCTGGTGCTCCAGGCGATGGACAGCGGGGGCAAGGACGGCACCGTCAAGCGCGTGGCCGGCGCGATGAACCCGCTGGGCCTGCACGTCCGCTCGTTCGGCCCGCCCACTTCCGAGGAGCTGCGGCACGACTTCCTGTGGCGGATCCGGCGGGCGCTGCCGCCGCCCGGGTACGTCGGGGTCTTCAACCGCTCGCACTACGAGGACGTGCTCGTGGCGCGCGTCGAGTCGCTGGTGCCCGAGTCGATCTGGCAGGCCCGGTACGACGAGATCAACGCCTTCGAGCGGGAGCAGGCCGACGCCGGGGTGGCCCTGGTGAAGGTGTTCCTGCACATCTCGTACGCCGAGCAGGGCCGGCGGCTGCTGGAGCGGCTGGACGAGCCGCGCAAGCACTGGAAGTACGACCCCTCGGACGTCGACGCCCGCGCCCGCTGGGACGACTACCAGGCCGCGTACGCCGAAGCCCTGAGCCGGTGCGGCACGGACGCCGCGCCCTGGTACGTGGTGCCGGCGGACCGTAAGTGGTACCGCGACTGGGCCGTCGCGCACCTGCTCCGCGAGACGTTCGACACCCTCGATCTCGGGTATCCGCCTGCCGGTTTCGACGTCCGGCGCGAACGGGAGCGGCTGCTGGGATCGGAGAGAACGGCGTAGGTGAACAGCAGGTGAACGACCGGTGAATGTGGCCTGACCTGGGGGAGGCCGCGCGATTCCCGGTTCCGTCGTTTTCTAGCATTCCCAGGCGGGCACCCTCCGGGCGGCCGTCACCCTTCCACCGACACGACGAGGTCCGTGCTGTGAAGTTTTCCTTCCGCCCGAACGAGGGCGCCTTCTACGAGCTCTTCACCAGGGCCGCGCAGAACCTGGTGAAGGGCACCGAGCTGCTCAACGAGCTGGCCCTGCCCGGGGTGGAGGTGCAGTCGGTCAGCGAGCGGCTCACCGAGGTGGAGCACGACAGCGACCAGATCACCCACGAGCTGTACAAGAAGATCAACTCGACCTTCATCACGCCGTTCGACCGGGAGGACATCTACCGGCTCGGGTCGCTGCTCGACGACGTGATGGACCACCTCGAAGCGGTCGGCAACCTGCTCTACCTCTACGGCCTGACCAAGCTCCCCTCGCTGCCGCGCGAGATGCACGAGATGGTCAACGTCCTGGACGCGCAGGCGAAGCTGACCGCCGACGCGATGCCGCGCCTGAGGTCGATGAAGGATCTCGAGGACTACTGGATCGAGTGCAACCGGCTGGAGAACGACGGCGACCAGGTGTACCGGATGCTGCTGGTCCGCCTCTTCTCCGGCGAGTACGACGCGCTGACCGTGCTGAAGATGAAGGAGGTCGCCGACGAGCTGGAGGCCGCCTGCGACGCCTTCGAGCACGTGGCCAACACCGTCGAGACCATCGCGGTCAAGGAGTCCTGATCCTGTGAGTCCCGAACTCATCGCCGTGCTGGCGGTGATCGCGGTGGCGTTGGCGTTCGACTACACCAACGGCTTCCACGACGCCGCCAACGCGATCGCGACCAGCATCTCCACCCGGGCGCTCACACCCCGGGTGGCCCTGGCCATGGCGGCGGTCGGCAACTTCATCGGCGCCCACTTCGGCGCCGAGGTCGCCAAGACCGTCGGCAGCGGGCTGGTGAAACTACCCACCGGCACGGCGAGCCTCGGCATCGTCTTCGCCGGCGTGATCGGCGCGATCGTGTGGAACCTGGTCACCTGGTACTTCGGCCTGCCGTCGTCCTCGTCGCACGCGCTGATCGGCGGCCTGGTCGGCTCGACCGTCGCCGCGTCCGGCACGGTCCTCTGGACCGGCATCGGGGAGAGCGTGATCATCCCGATGGTCCTCTCGCCCATGGTCGGCTTCGTGCTCGGCTACATCGTCATGATCGCCGTGCAGTGGATCTTCCGGAAGGGGCACCCGGGCCGGCTCAACCGCGGCTTCCGCTGGGCGCAGACCGCGTCCGCCGCCGCCATGTCGGTCGGCCACGGCATGCAGGACGCCGCCAAGACCATCGGCATCGTGGTGCTCGCCCTCTACGTCGGCGGCTACCAGGACGACCCCAGCTTCATCCCGGAGTGGGCGTTCTGGACGTCGGCCGCCGTGCTGGCCGCCGGCACGTACGCCGGTGGTTGGCGGATCATCCGGACCCTGGGTCGTAAGATCATCGACCTCCGGCCGCCGGAGGGCTTCGCCGCCGAGACCGTCGCCAGCGGGGTGCTCTACTTCAACGCGCTGGTCCTCGGCGCGCCGATCTCGACGACCCACACGATCACCTCGGCGATCATGGGCGTCGGCGCCACCAAGCGGCTCTCCGCCGTCCGGTGGGGCGTGGCCGGCAACATCGTCGGGGCGTGGATCCTCACCTTCCCGGCCGCCGGCTCGATCGGCGCCCTGATGTACTTCCTGGTCCGCCCGCTCTTCAGCTGAGGCCGAGCGGCCGCCGGTGTAAGGAAGGGCCCCTTGCTGACGCATGCGTCAGCAAGG
>NZ_JBEZEV010000034.1:0-63136 GCF_040649055.1 Micromonospora sp. NPDC049060 | reverse complement strand
GCGCCCCCCCCCCCGGCCCGCGCGGCCACCCCCTAAACACTTGGGGTCCCCGGGGGCGGGGGGGGGGGGTGGGTTCGACCCACCCGCCCGTCTCGGCGTACGTCAGTCGGCGAGCGCGCCCGCCGCCCGTCCCTCGTGCAGGGTCAGGTTGCGCCCGTCGGACGGGTCGAACAGGTGGATCTTCTCCAGGTTGAACCAGACGCGCCGGGTCTGTCCCTCCTCGACCGGGGACTCGGCGGAGAGCCGGGTCACCAGGTTGGCCCCACCGCCGCTGAAGTCGGCGCCCGCGTCGGCCGCCAACTCCTCCAGTTCGGCGGCGCTGGCCCGCTCCCCCTCGACGCTGAAGTAGACGTACTTGTCGGAGCCCATGGACTCGACGATGTCGACGGGCGCCTCGAACTCCGCGCCCCGGCGGCGGGTGTCGTCGTCGATCAGCGCGGCGTCCTCGAAGTGCTCCGGCCGGATGCCGAGGATCAGCTCGCGCGGGGCGTCCGCCCCCTCCAGCTCGCGCCGGATCCGTTCGCCGATCGGCACGTCGCCCAGCGCCGTACGCAGCTTTCCGTCCTCGACGGCGGCGTGCAGGAAGTTCATCGACGGCGAGCCGATGAAGCCGGCGACGAAGAGGTTGCGCGGGTGGTCGTACAGCTCCTGCGGCGGGCCGACCTGCTGCACCGCGCCGCCCCGCATGATCACCACGCGGTCGCCGAGGGTCATCGCCTCGGTCTGGTCGTGGGTCACGTAGACGGTGGTGGTGCCCAGCTTCTTCTGCAGGCGCGACACGACGGTGCGCATCTGCACCCGCAGCTTGGCGTCCAGGTTGGACAGCGGCTCGTCCATCAGGAATGCCTTGGGCTGCCGGACGATCGCCCGGCCCATCGCGACCCGTTGGCGCTGGCCGCCGGAGAGGTTGGCCGGCTTGCGGTCGAGCAGCGCGGACAGCTCCAGGACCTTCGCCGCCTCCTCGACCTTCCGGTTGATCGTCTCCTTGTCCAGCTTCGCCAGCCGCAGCGGGAACGCCATGTTCTCCCGGACGGTCATGTTCGGGTAGAGGGCGTAGGACTGGAACACCATCGCGATGTCCCGGTCCCGGGGCGCCTTGTCGTTGACCCGCTGGCCGCCGATGCGCAGCTCGCCGGAGCTGATGTCCTCCAGGCCCGCGATCATGTTGAGGGTGGTGGACTTCCCGCAGCCGGACGGGCCGACCAGGATGACGAACTCGCCGTCGGCGATCTCCAGGTCGACGTCGGCCACCGCGACGGTCCCGTCCGGGAACTTCTTGCTCACCTTGTCGAGCACGATGTCAGCCATGAGTACCACCTATCCCTTGACTGCGCCGGAGGTCAGGCCGGAGACGATGCGGCGCTGGAAGAAGAGGACGAACAGGATGATCGGAACGGTGATCACCACGGCGGCGGCGCAGATCGCCCCGGTGGGGTCCTCGAACTGCGACTCGCCGGTGAAGAACGACAGCGCCACCGGCACCGTGCGCGCCCGCTCGGTGGAGGTCAGCGTGATGGCGAAGAGGAAGTCGTTCCAGCAGAAGATGAAGACCAGGATCGCCGTGGTGAACAGTCCCGGCGCGGCGAGCGGGGCGATGACCCGCCGGAACGCCTGGGCCTGCGTCGCGCCGTCCATCTTCGCCGCCTTCTCCAGGTCCCACGGGATCTGCTTGAAGAACGCCGACAGCGTGTAGATCGCCAGCGGTAGCGCGAAGGTGATGTACGGCAGGATCAGGCCCGGCCAGGTGTCGAAGAGGCCGAGCTGCCGCTCGATCTCGAACAGCGGCGACACCAGGGACACCTGCGGGAACATCGCGATCAGCAGGGAGACCCCGACCAGCAGCCGCTTGCCGGGGAAGTCGAGCCGGGAGATCGCGTACGCGGCCATGGCGCCGAGCACCACGGCGATCACGGTGGCGATCAGCGCGATGCCGATCGAGTTGACCAGGGCCCGGACGAACTGGTCGGTCTGGAAGATCGTCCGGTAGTTGTCGAGCGTCCACTCCTGCGGGATGAACTTCCCGTCGGTCAGGGTCGCCGGCGTCTTGAACGACAGCGACATGATCCAGAGCACCGGCACCAGCGCGAAGACGACCACGATGGCGTCGAGCAGGCCCCAGCGCAGCTTGGCCCGGGTGGTGGTGTCAGCCATCTCAACGCCTCTCCCCGTCGTCGCTGCCGGGGGCAGCGGTACCGAACAGCTTCACGAAGACGAAGGCGATGATCGCCACGGTGAGGAAGATCAGCACCGACATCGTCGACCCGATGCCGAGGTTCAGGCCCCGGATCAGGTTGTTGTAGGCGAGCATCGACACCGACGAGGTCTCGTTCCCGCCCGCGGTCAGCACGAAGATGTTGTCGAACACCCGGAACGCGTCGAGGGTGCGGAACAGCAGCGCGACCAGGATCGCCGGCTTCATCACCGGCAGCATCACCTTGGTGAAGCGCTGCCAGGAGGTGGCGCCGTCGGTGGAGGCGGCCTTGAGCAGGTCCTCCGGCACCAGGGCGAGGCCGGCCATGAGCAGCAGCGCCATGAACGGCGTGGTCTTCCATATCTCGGCCAGCATGATGATCGCCAGCGAGCTGGCCCGCTCGGTCAGGGGCGCGCCGTCGCTGAACAGGTTGGCCAGGTAGCCCGTGCCCGGCGTCCACGCGTACCGCCAGGAGAAGGCCGCGACGACCGTGACGATGCCGTACGGGATCAGCGCGGCGGTCCGCACGATGCCCCGGCCGACAAGCGTACGGTGCATGATCAGCGCCAGTCCCATGCCGAGCACCAGCTCGACGGCGACGGTGACCACCGTGATCAGCGCGGTGACCCCGAAGGCCGTCCACCAGAACTCGTTGGTCAGCACGGTGGCGTAGTTCTCCAGCCCGACGAACTGGCGCTCGGCGGGGAAGCGCAGGTCGTAGCGCTGCAACGACAGCCAGACCGAGTAGATGATCGGGTACGCCGTCACCAGCACCATGACCAGCGCGGCGGGTGCGCAGAGCAGCCAGCCCAGCCGGCGCTCGGCCTTCTTGTTCTCGCTCAGTGGGGCCTTGCGGCCCCGACCGGTGCGCTGGGCCGGCACCTTGGCGTCCCGGCCGGGGCGGGCGGCCGTCTCGTCGGCGGCCACGTCGGCGCCGGCCGGCGTGGCGTTGACGCTCATGCCGCCACCTCCGGGCGGTCGGCGTCGAGTCGCCGGGTGCGCTGGCTCACGGCAGGACCCCCTTCGATTCGAGGGCGTCGGCGATGGCGTCGCGCAGCTCGTCGGCGGTCTGCTCGGGCCGGATCGCCGACGGCGGCGACAGGATCGCCGACATGACGGTGGAGATGCTCTGGTACGCCGGGGTCAGCGGCCGGACCGCCGGCTCCTTGAGCTCTTCGAGGATGGTGTCCCGCATCGGGTACGCCTCGGCCATCTCCGGGTCGTCGTAGACCTTCTCGATGGTCGGCGGCACGCCGTCGTTGACGGCGGAGAACTTCTGGTTCTTCTCGTTGCGGATGCAGCGGGCCGCCTCGAAGGACTCCTCGGGGTGCTTCGAGTAGGCGCTGACCGCCATGTTGATCCCGCCGATGGTGACCTTGCTCGGGGTGTTCTCGTCGACGCCCGGCACGCGCGCCCAGCCGACCTGCTTCGCCAGCTCCGGGTCGGCCTCCTGCATCGCCGGATACACGAACGGCCAGTTGACCTGGAACGCGCCGTCGCCGGACTGGAACTCCAGCCGGACGGGGTCCTCGGTGGCGTTGCTGAACGACGGAGACGTCACGCCCGACGTGGCGAAGCGCTGGAGCTGCTCCAGCGCCCGCACGGTGCCCTCGTCCATGACGGCCTGCTTGCCGTCGTCGCTGAGGATCTTGCCGCCGGCGCTCTCGGCGAGGGTGTTGTAGAGGACGACGAGGCCCTCGTACTGGGCGCCCATGGTGAGCACCTGGTACGGCTTGCCCTGCTGCTTCAGCTCCTGGGCGGTGGAGATCATCTGGTCCCACGTCTTCGGCGGCTGCGGCACGAGGTCCTTGCGGTACCAGAGCAGCTGGACGTTGGTGTTCTTGGGCGCGCCGTAGAGCTTGTCCTCGTAGCGCGCCGTCTCCAGCGGGCCGGCGAGGGTGCCCTGCTCGACCTCGGCGCGGTCCTGCCCGGTCCACTCCCTGATCCAGTCGGCGCTGGCGAACTCCTGGGTCCAGGTCACGTCGAGGCCGAGGACGTCCATGCCGCTGTCCTGCGCGGCCAGCCGGCGGACCATCTGCACCCGCTGGTCGTCGGCCTGCCGGGGCAGCACCCGGTAGACGATCTTGTAGCGCCCCTGGGCCTGCGCGTTGCAGTCGTCGACGACCTTCTGCAGGTTCTGCTCCGGCGGGTAGTACAGGTTGATCGTGGGTGTGCCGCCGTCCCCGTCGGAACCGCAGGCGGCCGCCATCGGTGCCACCAGCGTCAACGCCGCGGCGGCAGCCACCGCGCGCACGCGTGGCCGCCGTCGGCGTCCGGCCTTGTCAGGGTCGCTCATCACCCCTCCCCTCGTGTCGGCCAAGGCCGGGGAGAGGCTCCGCGCCCCGGCGCACGGCGAGCCGTTCGGGCCGTCTGACCAGCGGTTCCGTCGCCCGGACGTTTCGTGGCCCCAACACTGCCCGACCTGCGAAGTTGCGAAACCTGACGCTGCTGGGACGGTGCCGACAGCACCGGCTGTGGCGCGGATCACCGCCGTGCGGGCCGGCCCGGTCGCCCGTAGGCTCGGCCGATGGACGCCACCTTCTTCCTCGACCCCGCCTGCCCGTGGACCTGGCGCACCTCCCGCTGGCTGGTGGCGGTCGCCGACGCCCGGGGCCTGCACATCGAGTGGCGGGCGTTCAGCCTGGCCATCCTCAACTCGGGCCGGGTGGCGCCGGAGTACGCCGACGCGATGACCGCCTCCAGCGGGGCGCTGCGGCTGGTGGAGGCGCTGCGCGCCGAGGGCCGCCACGACGACGTCGCCCGGTTCTACGCCGAGGTCGGCGCCCGAAGCCATGACGCGGGCAACCCGCTGTCGGCGAAGATCGTGGACGCGGCCGTCGAGGCGGCGGGCCTGGGAGCCGCCGCGCCGGCCCTCGACGACGACCGCTGGGACGAGGCGGTACGCGAGTCGCACGCCCTGGCGTACGCCTCGGCCGGCCCGGACATCGGCGCGCCGGTGCTCATGGTCCCGGGCGCCGAGCGGGGCATCCACGGCCCGATCCTGACCGAGGTCCCCGGCACCGACGACGCCCTGACGATCTGGGACTCGCTGCTACCCCTGATCCGGATGCCCGCCTTCCACGAGGTCAAGCGCGCCCGCCACTGACCTGCGGCGTCGCGCTCTCCCGGGCCCTGCGGCCACACCGTAACAAGATCGGTTCCCGCGGGACGGGGTCGGGCGGGGGGCGGGACGGGGCGGGGAGGTGGTGGCGGTGCGCCCCGATCGGTGGGTTCTCGCGCGAACCTCCCTCCACCGGCGGGCCGGTTGGGCAGGATCGTCCCCAACGAGGAGGTGCCGTCGTGCAGGACACCCGCGCTCTCGCCCTGACGTTCGAGGTGAGCGGCCTGCCGCCGGTGAAGACCGAGGCGCTGTCCATCTTCGCGGCCGGGCACCGGCAGGCGACGAGGGTCCGCGCCCTGCTCCAGGCGGCCCGCGCCGCGGCCCAGCGCACCGGCTGGACCCCGCTGTCCGGGCCGGTCGAGGTGGACCTCGTGCTGCGCTGCCCGCCCGGGCACCGCACCTCCGACGCCAGCACCCTGCTGGGCGGGGTGTGCGCGGTGCTCCAGGACAAGAAGCGGGTCGCCAGCATCGGCCTGGCGCACCTCGGCGTCCTGGTGGACGTCGCACTCTACGACGACGACCGGCAGATCCGCCGGCTGTCGTACGCGGAGCAGCCGGCGGAGGACTTCTCGTACCAGGTTCGGGTCGCCGCCGTACCGAACGTGGTTTGACCGACGGCCGCGGTGGGGTACCGCGGACGCCGACGAAGGGAGCGCCGATGTCGGAGCCACATGTCACGCTGGACCCTCGCGGGCTCGATCCCGTGCAGCAGAAGCTGCGGGGCCCGCTGGAAGACCAGCTGACCTCGGCGTTGCAGGCCGCCACGGAACGGGTCAGCGCCAGCTACGCCGGCGAGCCGGTGGAGCAGGTCTGCCAGCGGCTGCTCGACGAGACGCGCTCCGGGCTGCACCCCGACATCGCCGCCGGATTCAACCCGGACATGGACGAGTTCTGCCGGGTGGCGGTGGCGATCGTGCGCGGCGAGACCTCCTGAGAGCGTGCCCGACTGGCCGGGCCTTCGCGGCACCGGCCGTGCGTGCCGGCGCCGCTGGTGGCGCCCCCGCGGATCCCGGCCAGAGCGGAACGTCCCGCCCTGCCAACCGCCGCGATGCGCGACCGTAGCCGCCCGCGACGATGATCAGCCGGCACCCGCCGGCCGGCGTCCGCCGTGCACCTCCGAGCGCGCGGTCCGCGCCCGCAGCTCGGCACGGACCTCGTCGGCCTCGGCGCTACCCACCTCGGTGAACAGGGCCAGCGCCAGCCGGAGCTGTTGGATCCCGCCAGCGGGGTCACCGCGCCGGAACAGCATCCGGCCGAGCCGGCGCAGCGCCACCGCCTCGCCGTGGCGGAAGTCGGCCCGCCGCATCGCCTCCACGGCCAGTTCGGCGTACCGGACGGCCGGACCGACCTGTCCGTCGCCGAGGCACGCCTCGGCCAGGGTGCCCATCAGGCTGCCCCGGTTGCGCTCGTTGAGCGGTACGCCGGCGACCGCCAGGCCACGCCGCAGGTAGTGCAGCGCCGAGCGGTAGCGACCGAGCAGGCACTGCACCTCGCCGAGGTTGCCCAGCGCGTTGGCCTCGATCTCCGGGGCGGCGCTGCGGCGGGCGAGGCGTGCCGCCGCCCGGCAGTGGCGGATCGACTCCTCGTAGCGGCCGGCCAGGCGGTACGCCATGCCGATGTTGCCCTTGGTGGCGGCGCAGGAGCGCAGGTCGCCGAGCCGCTGCCGCAGCCGCAGGCTGCGCGTGAAGCACTCGGCCGACTCCTCGTACTCGCCGGCCATGCCGTGCAGGACGCCGAGTTGGTTGAGCGCGCGGGCCTGGCCCTCGTCGTCGCCCACGGCACGGCTGATCTCCAGGCCGCGGCGCAGCAGGCGCGTCGCCTCTTCGGTGCGGTGCAGGTGGAAGTAGGCCACCGCCAGGTCGTGCAGCAGACCCGCCTGCGCCACCCGGTCGTCCAGCCGCTCCGCCGCGGCGATCCCCGCCTGGTCCACGGTGATCCAGTCGCCCACGTGACCGCGCATCTCGAAGAACAGGAAGAGGCTGTCGGCCAGCTCGACGCCGGCCCGCGCGGTGGCCGCCGAGGCGGCGGACTGGACGACGGCCGCCACCAGGTTCGGCCGTTCGGCGACCAGCCACTCCAGCGCCGCGTCGGCGTCCACGAAGTGTGCCGGGCCGCTGATCGGCGCCGCCCGGGTGCCCGGACGCAGCAACGCCACCGCGTGGCGGGTCCGCTCCAGGTAGTGCGTGAGCATCCGGTTCAGGGCGGCCGTCCGCTGCGCTCCCGTCTCGCCCTCAGCCCGCTCACGGGCGAAGAGCCGGATCAGGTCGTGCAGGGCGTACCGGTTCGCCACGGGCTCGTCGAGCAGTCGCGCGTCGACCAGCTCGTCGAGCGCGTCCAGCGCCGACGGCACGTCGACGTCGAGCAGTGCCGCGGCCACCGCGCAGGTGACGTCCGGGCCGTCGACGGCGCCGACGAGCCCGAACAGCCGGGGCGCCAGCGGATGTGTCAGGTGCTGGTAGCTGACCAGGAAGCTGCTGCGCACCGCGACGTCGCCCAGGCGCAGCTCGTGCAGCACGCGATGCTCGTCGCGCAGGCGGTCGTCGAGCGTCGCCAGGGTCCAGTTCGCTCTGGCCGCCAGGCGCGCGCCGGCGATCCGGATCGCCAGGGGCAGTCCGCCCAGCCGGCGGACCAACCGGGCGGCGGTGTCGGCCTCGGCGTCGATCCGGGTGGCGCCGACGAGCCGGCGGAGCAGTTCGACGGCGTCGGCGTCGTCGAGCACGTCGAGTTCCAGGTGGGTGGCGCCGTCGACGTCGCTGAGGCTGCGACGGGACGTCACCAGGACCGCGCACCCGGCGCCGGCCGGGATCAGGGGCCGCACCTGCCCGGCGTCGTACGCGTTGTCGAGCACCAGCAGCAGGCGCCGGTCGGCCAGCAGCGACCGCAGCGTGGCCGACGCCTCGGCCACGTCGACGGGGATCGCCGTCTCGGCGACACCGAGCGTCCGCAGGAGGCGGCCCAGCGCGTCCAGGGGCGACACCGGGAACACGCCGGCGGTGGCACCGCGCAGGTCCACGTAGAGCTGCCCGTCGGGGAAGGAGTCGGCCACCTGGTGCGCCGCCCGCACCGCCAGCGCCGACTTGCCGACCCCCGCCGGTCCGCTCACCACGCACAGCGGCATGCCGGATCCGGGCCCGGTGCTCAGCGCGTCCCGCAGTGCCGCGAGGGCCCGCTCCCGCCCGACGAGCGTCGGCACGGTGTGCGGCAACTGCCGGGTCGCCGTAGCCGCCGGTCCGGGCGCGCGGGTGTCGGTCGGCGCCGGCTTCGCCGCCAGTTCGCCGAGCCGGTGCAGCACCGGGCCCGGTTCCAGTTCGAGCTCGTCGGCCAGGGCCCGACGACAACGCCGGTAGGCGTCGACGGCCTCGCCGCGGCGCCCGAGGTGGTGCAGCGTCATCACCTGCTGCTCGGCGAAACGCTCGTGCAACGGGTACCGCGCGACGAGTTCGTCGAGAACCGCCAGCATCTCGTGGTGCCGGCCCAGGTCCAGCCCGACGTCGACGTACTCCTCGTACGCCGTCAGCCGCTGCCGGTGCAGCCACGCGACGTTGACTCCGAAGCTGCCCAGGCATGCCACGTCGGCCAGTGGGTCACCACGCCACAGGTCCAGCGCGCACCGGTAGAGCGTGGCGGCCTTCTCGCTCAGGCCGGACCCCGCCGCCGCGCGGGCGGACTCCAGGAGGGCGTCGAACCGGGACACGTCCAGTTCGGCCGGGTCGACCGTCATCCGGTAGCCGGGCGGGTCCGACGCCAGCCGGTCACCCACGAGCTGCCGCAGGCGCCACACGTGGAGCTGGACGTTCTTGCGCGCGGTGCGGGGCGGCTCGTCACCCCAGAGCAGGTCGACGATGTCGTCGACCGCAGTGGCCCGGTTGGCGTGCAGCAGCAGCGCAGCGAGCACCGCCCGCTGCCGGGGCGGACCGGCGGGGACCGGCTCATCGTCCGCGCAGATCTGCACCGGACCGAGCAGCCCGAAGGTCAGCCGACCACCCATACCCCCGAAGCATAGCGGTCCATCTATACCAGAAATAGAACGGCGGCTGGGAGGCTGCGCCGCACCTCCCCCCGGGAAAGGAGATCCTCCCGTGTCTGATCGCAACGTCGGAGAGCGACTGCCTGTCTGGGTGCCGGCGATGTGGGCCGCCGTGCTCGTCGCCGCGCTGCTGGTGCCGGCCGGCCCCGCCCACGCCTCACACCCCAACCCCTCCTCCACCCGTCACCTGCACAACATGCACTACGCGACGTCCGGATCGTCGGCGGGCGCCAACGACGAGCAGTTCTGCGTCGAGTCCACCGACACGTCCAAGGTCAGCCACAGCGCGGCACGCGCCTTCGTCAAGCAGACCCTGACCGAGATGGGCTCCGGGAAGGTCTGGGACGGCCTGGGCAACTGGCGCATCGACCTGTGGGCCACGAGCAGCAACTGCACCTCGTACCCGGCCTCGACCCGCAACACCATCGAGATCGAGGTCCATTACGGCTGGGACTGGAGCGCACGCTGCGGCGCCCCCGTGGGCTACTACAACTGCGTCGAGCACGACAACCCCGTGTGGGACGCCGCCCAGGGCCACTACGACAGCCAGTGGGCGTACGTCTTCCTGGTCTTCAGCTCCGGCGGACGCCTCGACAACGTGGGACGGGGCTTCATCAACCACGAGTTCGGGCACGTCTTCGGGCTGGCCGACGACAACGGCAACTGCAATCCGCCCAGCCTCATGCACAGCACCGTCGTCGGCTACGGCTGCGGCAACTGGACCAACTGGTACCCGAGCCCGTCCGACTTCCAGTCCGTCCTGAACGTCATGGCCTGACGTTCCCGCGAGGAGTCACGATGGCACGACACGCCCTCAGGAACCGCCTGTTGACCACGCTGACGGCCTGCCTCGCGTCGGCCGTCGCGGCCGGAGCCGTCGCGGTGTCCGTACTCGACCGCGACCACGGGCACGACCACGACGACCACGCCCACGTCGACACCACCAACGGGCTGCTCGTCACCAACCGCTCGTCGCTGCGGATGTGCGTCGAGGCCGGCGGCGGCGCCGACGGGCAGGCCATCCACACCGACCTGCTCGCGGGACTCGATCGGGCACGTCAGGACCCGAACTGGACCGGCGCCTACGGCAGGGCGCGCTTCGACCCGGCGACGGCACTGACGTCCGGCTGCCCGGCCCCGAACCTTCCTGACCGGGTCGAACGCACGACGGTGGCCGGACCGGGCCTCACCGACGATCCGAGCCCGTACCGCGTCTGGGTCTACGTCCTCGACGATCCCACCGCCGACCGGATCCTCGGCGTCGGCCGACCGGCCGACGTGGCGACCGCCGAACTGATGCGCGAGGCGACCAGCATGTGGCCCGTCTCCACGGCCCTGCTGGTCCGGCGTAGCCACCTGACGGACGCGGCCGCGGTGGCGCCGACGCTGCGTGCCGCGCTGGGTCTCGTCCGGGCGCACCAGGAACCCGCCCCGTGAACACCCTCCGGCCGGCACCGCCGGCCGGAGGCCGGCGTCCCATCCCGCCCGATCCCGCCCTCGCGGCCGATCGGAACGACTCGAAGGAGAGGCACATGCAACCATCGCCCTCCCCGGCCACCCACCACACCGTACGGACCACGCTGAGCCCCACCGGGCGGCACGCGACACTCATCAGGGACTTCAACGGCCGGTACGACGCCGGCGCCGACGGCATGAACACCAGTTGCACACTCGACTACACCCGGGGGTGGTACGCATGGGCCGCATGACCCGTGGGCTGATCGCACTGGTGGCCGTACTCAGCATCGGGTACGCCGGCGGCCCGGCCGCCGCCGTGCCGGCCAGGACCGACGTGAAGGTACCGGCGGCCCAGGCCGCGTCGGACGCGGACGAGGTGGGCATCCAGGCCACCGCCCGTTCCGTACGCTGCGCCGGAGCCGCCCGGGCCGCCGGCTGGACCGGCGAGAACCTGGTCATCTCGGTCGCCGTGGCGCTGGCCGAGTCGCAGTGCGTCGCGGGCGCGCAGGGCTACAACGGCCCGACGTCCGGCTGCCCCAACGGTTCCCTGGACCGGGGTGCCTGGCAGATCAACAACTGCTACCACTCCTGGGTCACCGACGCCTGCGCCTACGAGGTCTACTGCAACGCCCGCGCCGCCCACGACATCTGGGGCTGGTCGGGCTGGAGCGCGTGGGCCACCTACACCAACGGCTCCTACCGCAACTACCTCACCGAGGCCCGCGACGGCGTGAACAACTCCGGCGGCGGGGTCTACGGCACGGTCAACACCGGCGGAGACCCGCTGAACGTCCGCTCCGGCCCGGGCACCTCGTACGCCCTGGTCGGCACGGTGGCCCACGGCACGACCGTACGGATCATCTGCCAGACCCGGGGCACCCGCGTCTGGAGCGACGTCTACCAGTACTGGACCGACATCTGGGACAAGATCGGCGACGGGCGGTTCGTCTCCGACGGCTTCGTCCACACGGGCTCGTCGGGCACGGTCGCCCCGAGCTGCTGACGCCGGAAACACGATCCCGCGCCCGGGTGAACAGCCCGGGCGCGGACCCGGGCGCAGCGGCGGGTCGCCACCGGTCAGGCGACCAGCGGGCCCACCCGCCGGCCCGTCGACGCGCCAGCCGCCGACCTGGGCTCGGCGGCCAGCTCGGCCGCGTACTCCCGCACCAGCGCCGGCAGCCGGTGACGCCCTGGCTCGTTCGAGTGGGGCTGGAGCAGGTGCGCGTCGGCCAGGTCGTCCAGCGCGCGGTCCAGCCGGGCGGCGGAGATCCCGAGCTGCCGGGCGACCCGCTCGGGCTGGCGCAGCGCGTCGGGTGCCGCGCCGAGCAGGGCGAGGATCCGCCCGGCCATCTCGTCGTCGGTGCGGACGGCGGCGACGGCGGTGGTCAGGCTGCCCCGCACCGACAGGTCCTCGTAGTCCAGCAGGTCCAGCCGCTCCCGCCTGTCGGCGAGCTGACCGACCAGGGCGCCCACCGACATGCCCGGTCGGGCCGCCAGGCGCGTGCCGGCGACGCGCAGCGCGAGCACCGAACCAGCGCAGAGACGCACCAGCTCGCCGGTGGCGGCCGGGTCGACGCGCAGCCGCTCCGGGCCGGCGAGCGTCCCCAGCAGCTCGCGCGCGTCGGCGGCGGCGAGCGGGCGCAGCGTCACCCGTCGTACGCCGTCCAGGCTGCCCAACCGGCGCTGCGCGACCACGACGAGGCCCGGACCGGGCCCGGCCGGCAGCAGCGGGCGGACCTGGGCGGCGCGGGTGACCCCGTCCACCACCAGCAGCAGCCGTCGCCCGGCCACCAGCGACCGGTACCAGCCGGCCCGCTCGTCGGTGCTCACCGGCACCTCCGCGGGGTGGACGCCGATCGCGCGCAGCACCCGGGCCAGCACCTCACCGGGGGCCGCCGGGGTCCGGGTGTTGAGGTCGACGTAGACCTGCCCGTCGGAGAAGTCGGCGGCGACGGCGTGCGCGGCGCGTACCGCCAATGCGGTCTTGCCGCTGCCGAACCCGCCGGTCACGACCACGGTGGCGGGGGTCGGGGCACGCAGAGCGGTGGTGATCTCGTCGGTCTGCCGTCCCCGGCCGACGAAGGTGGCCACGCCCGCCGGCAGCTCACGGGGCACCACCCAGCCGGCACCCCCGACGAACCTGGACGGGGGCGGTGCCACCCCGGCGGCGTCGGGCAGCGAGGCGACCGGCGCGGTCGTCGTCGTGACCGGTGCGGTCGGCGGGGTGTACGCCAACTCGGGTGCCCGGTCGAGCATCGCGCGGTGCAGGGCGGCCAGCTCCTCGCCCGGCTCGATGCCGAGCTGCTCGTCGAGCGTGGTCCGGGCGTCCCGGTAGACGGTGAGCGCCGCCGGGACGTCCCCGCAGCGGTAGAGGGCCAGCATGAGCTGTGTCCAGGCCCGCTCGCGCAGTGGGTGGGCGGCGAGGTGCCCGCGCAGCTCGGGCAGGAGGTGCCCGTGCTCGCCGGCGGCCAGCCTCGCCTCGGCCAGTTCCTCGAAGACCTGGAGGCGCTGCTCGTCGAGGCTGGCCCACCGGTTGTCCAGCGCGGTGCCTCTGGGCAGGCCGTCGCCCGACACCCCGCGCCACTGCGCCAGCGCGGCGGTGAGGGTGCCGACGGCGCTGGCCGGATCGGCCGTGGCGAGCAGGGCCCGCCCCTCGCCCGCCAGCCGGTGGAACTGGGTCACGTCCAGCTCGTCCGGCGAGAGCCGCAGCTCGTACGCGTTGGGGCGGGCGACCAGCCGGTCGCCCAGCTCCCGCCGCAGCCCGGCGGCGTGGGAACGCAGGTTCGCCACCGCGGAGGCGGGTGGCACGTCGGGCCAGACCATGTCGGCCAACCGTGACAACGAGACCGGGCGGTTCGCCTCCAGTGCCAGGCCTGCGAGGACCGCGCGACGTTTCGCCGCGCCGGGCGTGACGAGCTGGCCGTCGACGCACAGCTCGACACAGCCCAAAAGCCGAATCTGTAGTTTCATGGTGCCGCTCCCCCGTTGAACCTTGAGCGCGCTCAGGCTAAGTGGGGGGTTCCGCACGGAACAAGACATGCGGAGAACGGCAGATGGTGACTAACATCAATGTCAGTCGGCGGCGTGTCTCCGTAACGAGATCTGTCAGGGAAACGCTCCCGTCGATCCTTGACGCGGTGTGACGGCCTCCTGTCGACCCGGGCCGGCCAGGCGCCCAAAATACCCGACGCCGTGAGGTGAAACACCGCCGAGGGGCCGCCGACAGTCCACACCGCAGCGGGCGGCACGCCAGGCAGCCGAATGGACCGCTGGCGCCCACCGGCCCGGCTTGGTCACCGGCAGTCGTTCGAGGAACAGCCGCCCGTTGGACGGAGGCGCCCCGGCCCGGCCAGCCTGTCGCGACGGGAACCGTCCGGCGACGAAACGAAGAGGGTGGGCCCGCCGCCGCGGCGAGCCCACCCTCCCGGTCACAAGGGGCCGGTCATCCGGTCTGACCCACGAGCTCCGGCACCGACCGGTCGATGCTGACCGTGAGCGGACCGTCCTGCTCGGATCCCGGAACACCCACAGCCCGGTCGACCGTTCGGCAGAAGGCGAGCCGGTCGCATCGCGACGAAGCCAAGGTATCCAACTGTCGCCCGTTCCCCCATGAGCACTCCCTGCCGACGCCCGCCCGGAGAGGACGGCAATCACCTCGCTTCAACCATGCCAGCGTTGGGCAGGACGACGGCAAGCGCACTCCGCACGAGTTCAGCCTGCTGCGCACGATAGTTGTCGAGATCCTCTGTGGCTCTCAGCCAGAACCCCCCGTTCTCCAACGCCGCCACCTCGGCGAATGCTCCCGAAGCGCGCAGGCCCGCAACTCCCCCCAACCGCACTCCGACCTCTTCTGGGAGAATGGTGATCCAGCCGTAGCCGCGCAACCGACTCCTGGAGATTGGAACCGTATCGCGCGACCTCAGGTGCAGTTGCGCTTCCAAGGGGCTGCTGAAGACGGTGTCGAGGAACGAAATTCCGCCATACGACGGGTTCGCCTTCTCTGCCATTTCACGCAGAAAGGAGAGCGCCTCACCCCACCGTTTGCCACTACGCCGCAACTGCGGTTTGGTCACCATTGACAAATTGAGCCAGGCACGATCTCCGTCTACCCGCTCACAGGAGACGACCGTGGACGGAAAGCTCGGTACCCCTTGAGGACCAAGCTGCTGCGCCTCGAACGAGGCGAAGGAGGGCAACCTGATCAGCGCGTCGAGGAAACCTTGCCAAGATTCAGGCGAATACTCCTGCCGCAACTCTACGCGCCCCTCGAAAGGGGTAATGAACATCGCGGCGCCTGTCCGCCCCTCCAGGGAGTGACCATGGCCCGCGCCTGATCTCGAATTCCCGACAAGGCTGGCCGCCAGGACACGAAGGCCAGCTTCGAACCATTCGCGCAGGAGACTGCGCGCCAAACCCCCGTCGGATTCGACTTCAACCGTAAGTTGCATAACCGTCGGCACATACGGTTGAGGACCAGTCGGCCATTGCCCGACGAACCGCCTGTCCATCACGCCCCTTCCGTCAGATGACACCAACTGCACGAGCACTTGACTGAGCCGTCATCATTCTTCGATCGCCACGGAGCCGAGCGCCGACGACATCGGGACCTCCATTGCCGGAACGACGAACACCACTGGACTGCCGTAGGGCGGCCCGGCACGGGCCGCCCTACGGGAGAATCACCTAGACCGACAGCGCCTGCCCTTTCGCGTTCACCCGCCTACCTGACCAGATCGTAGTCACCGCGACGACCAGGCTCTACACCCCGGCCCGCGCCGCCTCTCGCGCCGGCACCCGCGGCACCGACGCCGACGCCCGGGCAGAGGAAGTAGCAGACTGCCGCAGCCCCGACGCCGACGAGACCCGCGACTATCCACCCACTGACCGGGTCATCCTGCACCGGCTGGTCTATCTCCAGGATTCGACGATGGTTGTTCGAATGGTAGTTCTTGGTAGCCGCCAGATCATGGGCCTCGTTTGCCTTTTGTCGGCGAGGGTCGTTGAGAGGCACCGGCAGCCCGTTGTCTTCCACCGTATAGCGCTCGACGCCATTCTCCTTCGGGTTGCGGGGTAGGGTCGGAATAGACGGTCACGATCTCGTTCGGGGCGTTCGGCACAACGCCGACGTTGGGCGACGGGAATGCCGGGCCAGCCTTGACCACCTGATTCTTGTTCAATGGGTCGTTGGCGGCGTCGGCCATCCCGCTCTCAAGGCTCTGCACCGCAGCCGCATTGGACTGACCAGCCGCCTTGAATTCCCAAACCCAGGTTTCCTTCACTTTGTGCCCTGACGCGATGCTGGCGCAATTCCAACATACCAGATCCGGACCCGCATTCGACCGCTGGTTAGCAGTGATGGCGGCACCTGGGTACATCGCTTCGAGGTCCAGCACTCGAAGGGCGATCGCTGTGTCGCGCATGTGAGTCGCCACCGATTTGGGCGCCGTCCTCCGCACCCAAAGGCCGATGGCCGTCGTACTCGACCATTGTCACCGGGTTTCCTCCGCCAAATGCATAGCGGTTTCCAGTGAACGGGTCGGTGCCGAGCTGCATGTCGTCGAGGGCGCCGTTGTAGCTGTCCCGCGACAAGAACCGGTTGAGGCCGGGATTCTAGTCCCGGAAGCCCATGTCCTACGACTCGGAGTTCTGGTCCCAGCGCTTCGAGTTGAAGCGGTAGGCGCTGTACGGCTCCTTCGCCGGATCCGCGGCGTCGGGCTTGTCGATGCCGGTGAACTGCGCGTCGTCGTTCTTGCCGTAGGCCGTGTAGCCGTAGGTGGCCTTCGTGTCTCCGGTCTCGTCGGTCAGTTGCTCGACGTCGGTGTGCCGGTTGTAACCGTAGTAGGCGTCCTCTTCGCTGCCGTCGTCCTTGTGGGTGATCTGCGAGAGTCGCTGGCCCCACGGCGAGTACTGGTACGACTTGGTCACCTCGCCGGCCACCGCCTCGTTCAGGACCTCGCCCGAGAGACCGAGGTAGTTGAACGTCGTGGTCTTCTCCTTGGCGCCGCCCAGGTCCGTCGTCTTGGTCGTCGTCCGGTCCAGCGGGTCGAACGTGTACTTCGTCCGCGATGTCCCCGTGCTCGTCGTCTTGCGGTTCTCGATGACGTGGTCGAAGCCGTCGTAGACGTTCCGCTCGATGACAGTCCCGGCCGCCGTGACCGTGTCGAGACGGCCGAAGGGGTCGTAGTTGTAAGCGGCGGTCGCACCGCCGGTCGAGGCGGTGAGCAGCCGGTTGCGGTCGTAGTTGAAGGTGGTCGTGGCGTTCTTGATCGTCTGGTTGATGACGTTGTTGTTGGCGTCGTGCATGTATGTCTCGGTGTCGGCGCCGTGACCGGTCTTGACCAGTTGGGACAGGCGGTCGCGCGGGTCGTAGGTGTAGGCGCTGGTGGTGTCGAGGTACGCCGCGTTGTTGTCGGCGTTCATCTTCCTCGCGGCGTCCCGGGTGCGGTTGCCGTTCAGGTCGTAGGTGTAGGTGTGCTCCGACACCAACGTCCCGTTGGGCTTCTTGTCGGCCTGGGTCTTGAGCGCCCCGTCCAGGTAGTAGGTGTGGTCAACGGTGTTCCCGTTGCCCTTGGTCATCCTCAACAACTCACCACGGTCGGTGTATGTGAGGGTGGTGGTCTTCTTGTCCGGGTCCGTGGCGGACTTGCCGTTGATCACCGTCGACACGAGGTCTCGCGGGTCGTAGGTGTAGCTGGCGTACTGGCTGTCGTGGGTGGTGGTCTTCGGTGCGCTGTTCTCGTTGTAGGTGTAGGTGGTGGTGTTCTTGACCGTCCCCGACTTCTTCTCGACGACCGTCTGTACCTGGTTCAGGCCGGTGTAGGCGACCGAGTAGGTGTCGACCCGGGCATTGGGCGACGCGTCGGTGATGGTTCTGGAGGTTGCCGTTCGGGTCGTACCGGTAGGCGTAGTCGACCCTCTCGTCGTCGGTCTCACCGGTGTTGTTCCGCACCAGCTTCACCGCGTCGGCGACGACTGTGCCGCCGGCCTGGTCGGACAGCGACACCCTGTGGCTGTTGCCCTCGGTGAAGCTGTACGAGCCGAGGCTCACCCAGGCGCCGGCGTTGGCGGTCTGGTTGACCGTCCTCACCGTGTTGCCGCCACCGTGGTTGACCGTGAACTTCGCGTCGGTGGCGGCACCGGACACGCTCGGGTAGCGGACGAACGCCTCGTACGTGCCGGCCTGGGGCACGTTGAGCTGCCAGGTGAAGGCGTTCGTGCCGGTCCCCGCCGGGCGGGTGACGTAGTTGTGCCCGTACTTGTTCGTCGCCGAGGTGGCCCCAGTCCAGGTGCCCGTCGCGGAGGTGTTGTTGAAGTCGGAGTTGTCGACCAGCACCACCTGCTTACCGACCGGCACGCCGTCGTCCGTGCGGGACTTCAGCTTGCCGTCCGGAAAGTAGGACCAGGTCATGGTCCGGTTCGACGATCCGCCCGCCGACGTCACCGTCCGCGCGGTCTGCTCGCCGAGCTTGTCGTAGTCGTAGGACGTGACGATGTCCCACGGGTCGCTGCTGGTCTTCGTAAGGCCATTGTCGAAGTAGCTGTACGTCGTGTCGTTGCGGACCGACTCACCCGCCGACGGCGGTATGCTGACCTTCGCCAGTCGGCCCACGAAGTCGTACTCGTAGGTGGTGACGTCCGCCGTCTTGTAGCGGGCGTCGTCCTTGTCGTACGCCGTGCGGGTCTCCTTCGCCCGGTTCAGCTCGTCGTAGACGGTGACCGTGGCGAAGTCGTCCGGGTCGTCCGTGGTGGCGACGCCGCGCGGGCTGACCACCCTGGTCCGGTTTCCGACCTCGTCGTACTCGTACTTCGCGGTGCGGTAGGTGATGGTGCCGGCGTCGTTCTTGTGCGGCACCTTGACCTGGCTCGGCATGCCCCGCGGGTCGAGGGTGACCTCGGTGGTGTTGCCGAGTTGGTCGGTGGTGGCCTTGACCAGGCCGTCCCGGTCGTACGTGCTGGTGGTGAACTTGCCCAGCGCGTCCGTGGTCCTGGTCAGCCGGTGGGACCAGTCGTACTCGTAGAGGATGGTGTAGTCATCGGTCGCGGCCGAGGCGTTCTTGACCGGGTCGATCACCTTGCGGACGTTGCCGACATTGTCGTACTCGTAGGTGATCCGGTGGCCCTCGGCGTTGGTGGCGGTGGTGAGCTGGTAGATCGCGTCGTAGGTGTTGGTGGTGACGAAGTCGCCCTCCTCCGGCGTCAGGTTGCCCTTCGGCTCGGTGGTGGTCACCAGGTTGCCGACCTTGTCGTAGGTGAACGAGGTCTTCCGCTCCGGATCACCCGTGACGTCGACCGGGGCCAGCGTGTAGGACAGCTGGTCGGCCTTGTCGTAGACCGCCTTGCTGACGGCGCCGTTCGGGGCGTACGACTCGTAGACGTTGTCGTTCTGGTCGTACTTCGGGGCCGGGGTGACGACGAAGTCGCCGGCGGACTGGTCCTTCGGGACGCGGTTCTCCAGTGGGCGGCCGAACGTGTCGTACGTCTGGGTGGTGTCCTTGCTGTAGGTGTCGGTGACCTTCAGGACGTTGCCGCGCACGTCGTAGACGAACGTCGTCGCCTTGTCCTTCGCGTCGGTGATGGTCCGCGGGTAGCCGTTCGGGTCGAAGTTGTCGTTGACCGTGACGTTGCCGTTGGCGTCGGTCGCCGTCAGCATCTGGCCCCACGCGTCGTACGTGTAGGAGGTCTTGTAGTCCTCCGGGTCTGTCGTGGTGTTGCCCATCGGGTCGACCACCCAGGCCAGGTCACCGTCGGCCTCGTAGCCGAAGGTGTGCTTGCGGCCCTCGGGGCTGGTCTTCCCGGTGAGCTCCGCGACGTAGCCGTTGAGCTGGCGCTGGTAGGTCAGCACCGTGCCCGGCGTGCCGTTCCTGACCGCCTCGGCGTCCTTGATCTCGGTCGGGTAGCCGGTCTTGGCGTCGTACGTCCAGGTGGAGACGGCGGTGTTGGCCTCCTCCAGCCGGGTCACGTTGTGGTCGTCGTCCCAGCCAAGCTTGGTGGTCTGGTTCTTGGCGTTGGTCGTCTCCTTCGGCCGCCCGTAGCCGTCCATCAGGTAGACGGTCGCGTGGTTCTCCGCGTCGGTGACCGTGGTCCGGATGTCGTTCGTGGCGTCCGGGTCGACGTAGCCGAACTGCGTCAGGTGGTCGAGCCGGTCCTCGTAGGACTTGGTCCGCCAGTGCCACTTCGGGTCGTCGCCGGCCTGCGGGTAGTGGTAGGTCACCTCGGTGGCGTTGCCGCGCGGGTCGGTGGCCTTGACCAGCTTGACGTTCTTGTTGCCCTGGGTCATGTCGTAGGCGAACTTGAACGTCTTCGGCGCGCCCATCGTGCCGCTGGAGCCGACGCCGTCGATCAGCTCACCGAGCAGGCCCTTGTCGGTGTACGTGAAGGTGAGCTTGCGGCCGGAGATGTCGGTGATCTGCGAGACGTGGTCGATGATCTTCGGGTTGGTCAGGTTGGTCGCACCGGACACCCGGGCCCAGGTGGTGTCGTTGATGTAGTCGTAGGTCTGGCCCTTGGCGTAGTAGTCGACGGTCAGCGTCTGCCGGCCGGTCGCGTCCGTCAGGTACCGGAGGAACTTGGTCGGCTTGTTGTTGGACTTGCGCTCCTCGTAGGTGAAGCGCAGCTCGTTGCCGTTGTTGTCGACCACGCTCGACAGGAAGCCCTCGCAGTCGTAGAAGAACTGCGTCCGGTCGGGCTTGGTGAGCACCCACGCCTTCGGCTCCTGCGTGTTGGGCTTGCACTGCACGCTGCTGTGCTTCTGCAGGTAGAGGTGCACACCCTTGGGGCTCTTCCACTCGTTCGCCGCCGCGTCCCAGGTGAACCGGTGGCTGGTGCCGTCGCCGTCGGTCAGGGTGACCTTCGTCGGGTTCGGGTTGGGGTGGAAGTCCAGGGGCGTGCCGAGGCGCATCAACGACGACGCCTGCAACGACCAGCCGTAGCCGGCGACGGTGTCGCTGGTGTCCAACGAGTTGTACGCCAGCCGGACGAAGGTCGACAGTCCCCGCGACGGGTTGCTGAACGCGTTGTACGACCAGACCGTGTTGCCGGCGTACAGGTTGTTCATCAGGGTGCCGCCGGCACCGGTGTTCTTCCCCGCGTACGAGTAGAACTTCTCCAGGCCGAGCTGGTCGGAGGTCGGCTCCTCCACCGCGATGTTCTGCGGCAACGCCTTGATCGCCGTGGTCTCGGAGAGCTTCTTGCCGGTGACCTTGTTGCGCAGCTCCCAGTCGAGCACGTAGTCGGTGCGCTTGTTGCCGTCCGACGCCGGCGGTGGGGTCTTGACCTGGGCGTTGACGTCGACCGTGCCGGCGATCGGCACGGCGGCCGGCAGCGGCGTCGGCACGTGGATGGCGGGGTCGGACACCGGCAGGCCGTCGGCCCGCTTCCACTGGTAGGTCAGCTCCCACTCGGTGGCGGCGAACGCCGCGCCGGTCGGGTTCGACACGGTGACCGGGACGGTGTACGTCGAAGCCGGCGCGAGCTGGTGCGGAGTGCTCGGCGCATGGTAGGTCGACTCGGCGGTCTGCTCGAGGTAGGTGACCTCCAGCGTCGGGCGCAGCAGCGGCTCGGGCGCCTCCGACGACAGCATCATGGCCCGCGCGGTCTGGGTGGCCTCGTTGCGCATCCGCAGCAGGAAGCCCTGGTTGCTGCCCGGCGTGGCGACCCAGCCCTTCACGGGTTCGGTGACCGCCCAGGTGGCCCACTCCGGGTCGTTGGTGAACCCGTTGAACCCGGCCTTCCAGGTGGTGTCGTAGGTGCCGCCGGGAGTGGTCCAGGCCGTGGTGGCGTTCGCCTTGTCCCAGGTGGCCGTCGTCTCGTCGAAGCCCTGGGTCAGTCTGTGGACGTCGACGTACTCGCTCTGGTTGTCGCCGGGCAACAGCGAGGTGTTCCAGATCCGCAGTTGGGCGTCCACGACCCGCGCGGTCGCCGGGATGCCGGCCAGGCTCGGGAACTTCACCACGCTGCGGGTGGTGCCGAAGTACGTCGAGTTGTTACCCACCCCCAGGTACGGGTCCCCGACGTAGCTGTCGACGTTCTCGGTGCGCCGGGTCAGCGACAGGTTCGTGTCGACCACCCCGTTGACACCGGTGGTGTCCCCGACCGCCGCCGCGTCGCGGTAGATCCGGGTGATCTGCCCGGCCTTGGGCAACATGACCGCCTGACTCGGCCCGGCCAGGACCTGCCCGTCGCGGGTCTTCACCGCGACCATGTAGTAGTAGAACTTGCGGGCCATCGGGTCGGTGTTGTCCGCCGCCGTCGGCACCGCCGTGGTGTCCTGATAGGTGTACGTGCTCGTGCCGACCGGGGCGATCAGCGTCGCCGCCGACGGCCGGAAGTCCTGGTCCAGTTACCGGGAGGACCTGCTGTCCGCGACCACCGGAACCGGGTGGCGACGCCCAAGGCGGCGCTCTGTGACGGCGGGTCTTCCGCCGTCAGGCGGCGCGACGGAGAGGCGGGTCTTCCGCCGTCAGGCGGCGCGACGGAGAGGCGATTCGCCGGGGGTGCCAGGACCGGGGCCGCAACTCCCCGGTCCTGCCCCCAGCCGTCCGGCGTCGTAACGGACGCACCGCGTGAGCGCGTGGGCGTGGCACGCCGCCCACGCCGGGCTCGACGCGGCGAGCCTGCCGCCTGCACTCAGCTCCGTGTGCCCGGCAACCGGACTTCGGCACGCTCCCGGCCCACCCCGAAGGGCCGTGAGCGCCGAATCAGGCTAGGCGTGCCGCCGGGGCCCGGACAAGGACGAGCCGGGGCCGAGGCGGCGTGATTGATGCCAAGGTGGAAAAGCGGCATGTCGACGTAACACGCCCCTCGGGGCCAACGCTGTTTCCCGTCGAGGCGACCATTGTGTCCGGTACGCCGCCGCCGCTCCCCGGACGGCCCGGCTGCGGCTTCCCGGCGGCCCGGCCCCGGCTTCCCGGCGGCCCGGCCCCGGCTTCCCGGCGGCCCGGCCCCGGCTTCCCGGCGGCCCGGCCCCGGCTTCCCGGCGGCGCAGCCGCGGCTCAGAAGTGGCGCAGCAGATCGGGAAACGCGGACAGCCGCAGCACGCCCGGGTCGGCCGGGTCCAGCTCGTCGTGCTCCAGCACCCAGGTGTTGTCGTTGGGGATGAACACGGCGTTCAGCCCGGCGGCGCGGGCGGGCAGGATGTCGGACTTCGGGGAGTTGCCGATCATCCACGTGACGGCGGGGTCGACGCCGTGTTCCCGGACCAGCCACCGGTAGGTGTCGACGTCCTTCTCCGGCACGATGTGCGCGGCCCGGAAGTGGTGCAGCAGACCGCAGGCGTCGAGCTTGCGCTGCTGCTCCTCGCGTTCGCCCTTGGTCAGCAGCAGCAGGTGGTGCCGGGCGGCCAGGACGTCCAGCGCCTCGGCCACCCCGGGCATCAACTCCACCTGGTGCGCGACCAGGGCCGCCGCCAGCTCCTCGATCTCGCGCCGCTCCGCCTCGGTCGCGGGCCGCAGCCGCAGCCGCTCCAGGCACTCCCCCAGGCTGCGCAGGAACACCTTGCTGCCGTAGCCGTGCGCGACCGCGTTGGCCCGCTCGATGTCGTCCAGGATGGCCCGGGTCTCGGCCCGGTCGAGGGTCGGATGGTCCAGCCACTCCAGGAAGTCGTCGATCACCCGCTCGAACAGGACGTTGTTCTCCCAGAGCGTGTCGTCGGCGTCGAAGACGAGCACCTGCCCGTCGCGGCGGCGAATCGCGTCGCCCATGCCTCCCCCTCCCCATCCCTCCCCGCGATGCGACTCCCGGGCCCTGCTGGCGGGGGCGCACCCAGCTGATCTTGGACAGTTGCCGTGCGGTGCGCACCGTAACTGTCCAAGATTCCGAGCGGCAAGCGAGTTGCGAGCGGTCGGCGGGGCGGCGGGGCCGCGCAGGTTGTGGCCGGGGAGGGGCCGGGCCGCAGGGTCCGGGGGTCGGGCCGCGGGGTTGGGGTTGGGCTGCGGGGTCAGGGGGCGGCGAACACACCGGACATGATCATTTCCTCGCGCTGTTCCTGGACGTCCGGGCGCAGCCGCCCGCCCCGCGTCAGCATGACCGTACCGTGCAGCAGCGCCCACCCGACCTCGGCGAGGGTGTCGGGGTCGCGGCCGGCAGCCAGTGGCGTCAGGGCCGCGCGCAGCTCGGCGGAGGCCGCCCGGGGCGCCCCGGGCCCCGGCTCGCGGCCCAGCGTGAGGTCCGAGGTGTGCGCGAGCATCGCGTCGTAGACCTCGGGACTGGCGTACGCGAAGTCCAGGTAGGCCGTCACCACGGCCGGCCACTGCCCGCGTTCGCCTCCGGTGGCGGTGTCCCGGGCGGCGGCGAGCGCGGCGGCCAGGTCGGCGAAGCCGAGCACCGCCACGGCGGACATCAGCGCGGCCGGGTCCGGGAAGCAACGGTAGAGGGCCTCGATGTCGATCCCGGTCCGCTCGGCGAGCCGGCGGTGGGTCACCGCTGCCCATCCCTCGGCCTCGGCCAGCTGTCGGGCGGCCAGGACGAGGCGCTCCCGCTCGGCCGGCGCGGCGTCTGCTTCCTCTGCTGGCGACACGCCGCCGATGCTAACGACCGTCACCGCCCGTGAGGCATCCGCGACGGATTGACGACTCTGCGCCCGTCGCGTCGCCGTCGCAGTCACCGTCGCCGTCGCCGTCGCCGTCGCCGTCGCCGTCGCCGTCGCCAGAGATCTTGGTACCGGAGCGCCCCCAGAGGGGCCGATTCCTGCCAAGATCTGCCCCGTTCGCCTCGCCGTGCCGTGACCGTTCGGGGAGCGGGCCGGCCGAAGCGAGCCAGGACGGGCCACGCGCGGCGGAACGGGGGCGCGGCGGGACAGGCCGAGGGCAGCGGGGGCGGGCCGACCCCCGTACGCGCCGGCACGGCGGCCTGGCTCCGCCCTGACCCGCCTGCGGCACGGCGGCCTGGCCCGTCTACGGCACGGTAACCACGGCCCGCGTCCGGCACGGCGGCACAGCCACGCCTGCGGCACCACGGCCCGCATCCGGCACGGCGGGCACGGCACGGCGGACACGGCGGGCACGGCACGGCGGACACGGCGGGCACGGCACGGCGGACACGGCGGACACGGCACGGCGGACACGGCGGGCACGGCACGGCGGGCACGGCCCCGCCCGGGGTCAGCGGCGCAGGGTGAGGATCAGGTCGGCGACCAGGGCCGTCCAGCCGGTCTGGTGCCAGGCGCCCAGCCCGGCGCCGTTGTCGCCGTGGAAGTACTCGGGGAAGCAGATCAGGTCCCGCCAGTCCGGGTGGGTCTGGAAGAGCTGGGCGGCGCCGTAGATCGGCCGGCGGCCCCAGCCGTCGCGGGTGAACAGCGAGATCAGCCGCGCGGAGAGGTCATCGGCGATCTCGTCGAGGGTCCGCTTCACCCCCGACCGCGTCGGATACTCCACCTGGAGGTCGTCGCCGAAGAAGGCGGCGTAGTCGCGCAGCGCGCTGATCAGCAGGAAGTTGGTCGGCATCCAGATCGGGCCGCGCCAGTTCGAGTTGCCCCCGAACAGGCCGCTTGTCGACTCGGCCGGCTCGTAGCCGACGCTGAACTCCTGGCCGCCGAGGGTCACCGAGAACGGCTTGTCGAGGTGGGCCCGGGACAGCGTGCGCAGGCCGTACTCGGAGAGGAACTCGTCGGTGTCGAGCATCCGGGCGAGCAGCCGGGCGATCTGCTCCGGGCCGACCATGGACAGCAGCCGGTGCTGGCGGCCGTCGGGGCCGAGCCGTCGGGCGCCGATGACGTCGGCGTACTCGGGGCGGTTGGCGAGGAACCAGCGCAGCCGGGCGTGCAGCTCGGGCAGCCGGTGCAGGGTGTGGGCGGTGAGCCGGGTCGTCGCGGCCAGGGGCAGCAGGCCGACGACCGAGCGGACCTTCAGGGGCACCTTCGAGCCGTCGGCGAGGCGCAGCACGTCGTAGAAGAACGCGTCCTCGGCGTCCCACAGCCCCTGCTCGTACGCGGCGGCGGCGATGTAGGCGAAGTGCTCGAAGAACTTGGTGGCGGTGTCGACCCAGGTGCGGTCGTGCTCGGCAAGCACGACGGCGATGTCCAGCAGGTTCAGCGCGTACATGCCCATCCAGCCGGTGCCGTCGGACTGCTCCAGCACCCCGGCCACGGGCAGCGCCGCCGACCGGTCGAACGGGCCGACGTTGTCCAGCCCGAGGAAGCCGCCCTCGAAGACGTTGTTGCCGCCGGTGTCCTTGCGGTTGACCCACCAGGTGAAGTTGAGCAGCAGCTTGTGCATCACCCGGGCCAGGAAGTCGTGGTCCCGGCTGCCGTCGATCTCGAAGACCTTCAGCGCCGCCCACGCGTGCACCGGCGGGTTCACGTCGCCGAACGCCCATTCGTACGCCGGGATCTGGCCGTTGGGGTGCAGGTACCACTCGCGGAGCAGGAGCAGCAGTTGCTCCTTGGCGAAGCCGGGGTCGACCCGGGCGATGCTGACGCAGTGGAAGGCCAGGTCCCAGGCCGCGTACCAGGGATATTCCCACGGGTCGGGCATGGAGATAACGTCGAAGCTCGCCATGTGCCACCAGGCGCTGTTGCGCCCGTGCCGGCGGCCCGAGGGCGGGGGCGCGGAGCCGGGATCGCCCTCCAGCCAGCGCTTGACGTCGAAGTGGTAGAACTGCTTGCCCCACATGAGCCCGGCGATCGCCTGCCGGGCGATGAGGGTCTCGTCCGGCGTCGCGGCGGCCGGGATGACGCCGGCGAAGAACCGGTTCGCCTCCGCCCGCCGGGCCCACACCACCGCGTCGAAGCCGTCACCCAGGTCCGCCGGCGGGGGCGGGGCGCCGCCGGGCGGTGGGGCGGTACGGGTCAGCCGCAGTCGGATCCGCCGCTGCGCCCCGGCCGGCACGTCCAGCACGTAGTGCAGCGCGCCCTTGGTGCCCTCCCGGGCGGGGTTGACCGTCGGGGCGCCGTCGACCACGTGGTCGTTGATGCCGTCCTTCGGGTAGGCCGAGCGGCCGGGCAGCCCCCAGAGCCGTTCGGCGTTGGTGTCGTTGTCGCAGAGCAGCGGCGTGGGCTCCCCGTCGCCCTCCAGCAGCAGCTGACCGAGCACCCGGTGCTCGCCGACGAGCCGCGATCCCTCGCCGACCAGCCGGGGCACCCGGTCGCCGCCGGGCAGCCCCCACGCCCAGGTGTTGCGGAACCAGAGGGTGGGCAGCACGTGCAGGATGGCCGCCCGGTCGCCCCGGTTGGCGACGGTGACGACGACGCACAGGTCCGTCGGGGTGGCCTTGGCGTAGTCGACCGTCACCGCCCAGTACCGGTCGTCGTCGAAGATGCCGGTGTCGACCAGCTCGTACTCGGTGTCGTCCCGGCCGCGCAGCGCGTTCACCGCGACCAGTTCGTCGTACGGGAAGGCGGCCTGCGGGTAGTGGTAGCGCCAGCGCATCCACGAGTGGGTGGGGGTGGAGTCCTCGTACCACCAGTACTCCTTGGCGTCCTCGCCGTGGTTGCCGCCGTCGCCGCCGAGGCCGAACATCCGCTCCTTGAGGATCGGGTCCCTGCCGTTCCACAGGGCGAGGCCGAAGCAGAACGTCTGCCGGTCGTCGCAGACGCCCGCCATGCCGTCCTCGCTCCAGCGGTAGGCTCTGGACCGCGCGTGGTCGTGCGGGAAGTAGTCCCAGGCCGTACCGTGCTCGCTGTAGTCCTCCCGTACCGTCCCCCACGCCCGCTCGGACAGATAGGGACCCCATGCGCGCCAGTCCTGTTCCCCGGCGTCGGCCTGAGCCAGCCGGAGCCGTTCGGGGTCGGGCGCGTGGTCGTCGGGGGGCGGCACGTCGGTGATCACTCGCACATCTTCGACGTCGCCGGGGGACTTCACCACAGGAGCCATTCTCGTCGTGGCGTGTTGCACCCCGCCGCCGGTGGAGGAAAGTTGATCGACATTCGCTTCGGCCCGCAGGTGTGCGGCGACCTGACCGGCGGCGCCGCCCGGGAGTGGCTGGTCACCGACGGTCTCGGCGGCTACGCCACCGGCACGGTCAGCGGGCTGCGCACCCGCCGGTACCACGGGCTGCTCGTGGTGGCCGGCGAGACGCCGGCGTCCCGCCGCGTGGGACTGGTCGGCCTGGACCCGGCCGTGCTGTTCCCCTCCGGTGCCCGGGTGCGCCTGGGCGCGCACGAGTGGGCCTCCGGCGACGTCGACCCGCGCGGCTTCGAGCTGCTGGAGCGCTTCGACCTGACCGACGGCCTGCCCCGGTGGCGCTGGCGCGTCGGCGACGTGGTCATCGAGCGGGAGCTGGCGATGACGCACGGCCGCTCCTGCATGGCCGTCGTGCACCGGCTCGTCTCCGGCGGGCCGGTGCGGCTCGAACTCGCGGCGGCCTGCACCTGGCGGGACGCGCACGGCGAGCGCCGCGCCGACGGCCCGGCCCCACGGGTGGAGCCGGTGCCGGGCGGGGCGGTGGTCGAGGGCTCGTTCCGGCTCGCCGGGCCGGACTGGACCCCCCAGGGACAGTGGTGGCTCGGCGCGCACCACCGGGAGGAGGCGGCGCGGGGCCTGAACCCCGACGAGGACCTCTGGTACGCGGGCCGGTTCTCGGGCGAGCTGGAGCGCCCGGGCGACACGGTGTCGGTGCTCGCCTGGGCCGGTGAGCTGGCCGAGGAGCCGCCGCCGGCGACCGAGGTGGTCGCGGCGGCCCGGGCCCGCAACCGGCGGGTGGTGGCCGCGGCGAAGCCGGCCGACCCGGTCGAGGCGACGCTCGCGCTGGCCGCCGACGCGTTCGTGGTCCGCACCTCCACCGGGCCGGACGTGGTGGCCGGCTACCCGTGGTTCGGCGCCTGGTCGCGGGACACGATGATCTCCTACGAGGGGCTGTTCCTCTGCACCAACCGGGCCGACGAGGGCCGGGAGCTGCTGCGGGCGTACGCGGCGACGCTGTCGGAGGGGATGCTCGCCAACACCGCCGACACCGGGCGGGTCGAGTACAACACCGTCGACGCGACCCTGTGGTTCCTGCACGCGGTCAGCCGGCACGTCACCGTCACCGGTGACACCGACCTCGGCGACGAGCTGCTGCCCGCGCTGCACGGGGTGGTCGACGCGCACCTCGCCGGCACCCGGTTCGGCATCGCCGTCGACCCGGCCGACGGGCTGCTCACCCAGGGCGGCACCCCGGGCACGGCGCTGACCTGGATGGACGCCCGGGTGTACGGGGTGCCGGTCACCCCGCGTACGGGCAAGCCGGTGGAGGTCAACGCGCTCTGGGTCAACGGGCTGGCGGGCCTGGCCGAGCTGACCGAGCTGGCGGGGCGGGACGCGGGCGAGCTGTGGCGGCTGCACGAGCGGGCCGGCGCCGCGTTCCGGCACCGGTTCCCGGCCCCGACGGGCTGGCTGCACGACGTGGTGGACGCGCCCGCGCCGGCGTACCCGCTGGGTGGGGCCGCGCAGCACGACGACGACCTGCTGCGCCCCAACCAGCTGCTGGCCTGGTCGCTGCCGTACGCCCCGCTGGAGCCCGACGAGCCCACCGTGCGCCGGGTCGCCGGCGGGCTGCTCACACCGCTGGGCCCGCGCAGCCTCTCCCCCGACGCACCCGAGTTCGTCGGGCGGCACCGGGGCGGTCCGGCCGAGCGGGACGGCGCCTACCACCAGGGCACCGTCTGGCCGTGGCTGCTCGGCCCGTACGCCGATGCCGCCCGACGGGCCAAGATGCCGGTCGATGACCTTTTCGTCGGCATCGAGACACATCTGACCGAATATGGCCTAGGATCGGTGAGTGAGACGGCCGACGGACTCGCGCCGCACGCCGCCACCGGGTGCCCGTTCCAGGCGTGGTCGGTCGCCGAACTGCTGCGCGCCCGCAGGAACGGCCGGTAGCGCTTTACACGACCGCAACGGCGGCGTCTCCGGCGGTTAGCCAGCCGCCAGCAGGATGGGTCCCGATCCAGTCCCGACCGTCACGGGCACCGCTCCGGTGTCGGCGGCGCGCACTCGGGGACAACTCAAGGGGGCCGCATTGTCACCTGACGCCGACGTGATCGACATCCATCCCGCCCGGCGACAGCGGGTGCTGATGCTCTCCTGGGAGTACCCGCCGGTCCTCGTCGGCGGGCTCGGCCGGCACGTGCACGCCCTGTCGGTCGCCCTCGCCGCCGCCGGCCACGAGGTCACCGTCGTCACCCGCCACACCGACGGCGCACCCCTCGAGGAATACGCCGACGGCGTCCGCATCGTCCGCGCCGCCGAAGACCCCGTCACCTTCCCCCTGGCCACCTCCTCCCTGCTCGCCTGGACCATGGCCTTCAACCACACCCTCACCCGCGCCGCCCTACGCGCCACCGAGGCCGGCACCTACGACGTCATCCACGCCCACGACTGGCTCGTCGCCCACACCGCCATGACCCTGCGCGAACACCTCGACATCCCCCTCGTCAGCACCATCCACGCCACCGAGGCCGGCCGACACCAGGGCTGGCTGCCCGAGGAGATGAACCGCACCATCCACGGCGTCGAACACTGGCTGAGCAACGCCTCCGCCCGGGTGATCGTCTGCTCCGGCTACATGCGCGAGCAGGTCGCCACGCTCTTCGACGTGCCGGCCGGGCAGGTCGACGTGGTGCCCAACGGGGTCGACGACCGGGCCTGGCGCGCCCGGCCGGGGGCGGTCACGGCCGCCCGGGCCCGGTTCGCCGGCGACGGCCCGCTCGTCGGGTACGCCGGCCGGCTGGTCTACGAGAAGGGCGTGCAGCACCTGGTGCACGCCGTGCCGTACCTGCGCGACCGGCACCCCGGGCTGCGGGTGGTGATCGCGGGCGACGGCCCCTACCGCGGCGAGTTGGAGGAGGAGACCCACCGCCTCGGGCTCGGGCAGACCGTACGCTTCGCGGGATTCCTGGACTCGACCCGGCTCCCGGCGCTGCTCGGCGCCACCGACGCGACAGTGGTGCCAAGCCTCTACGAGCCGTTCGGGATGGTGGCCCTGGAGGCCGCGGCGGCCGGTGCGCCGCTGGCCGTGGCCCGCACCGGCGGCCTCGCCGAGATCGTCGAGCCGGGCGTGACCGGGGTGACCTTCCCGCACAGCGACCCGGGCGCCCTCGGCGTGGCGGTCGACCAGCTCCTCGGCGACGAGGTCTTCGCCCGGCGGGTGGCCCGGCGGGCGCGCGCCATGGTCGGCCGTCACTACGGCTGGACGACCATTGCCGCCCGGACCGCCGGCACGTACGCGACGGCCGCCCGGGAGCACGGCCCGACGCAGGCCCGGCGCGCCGCCGCCCGGCTCGGCGGGGCACGCCAGAAGATCACCATCCCGGAGGGGAACCTGCTCGCGGTCGGCGGCGCCGTCCGCTGAGCGGGCCGTCGCCGCCTCCCCGCCGTCCGGTGGCCGACAGACCGGCCCCGTCCGCCGCCCGGCAAGGGCATACTTCCTGCCGGTGCGGCAGATCCACCCACCCCTCCCCGCCACCGTCCCCGGTGGACCGTCCGGGCGATGCCCCTGCGGAGCGTCGGCGAACTACAGTGGCGTAGTTTTGGCGCTCAAGATCCCTGGGGAGGGTGAGCCGACATGATGGGACCGTCCCACGCGCTGTCCGGCGCGGCGGTGTGGCTGGCCGGATCCTGGGCGCTGCAACAGTTCGCCGACTACCACCAGTCGCCGCTGGAGCTCGCCGTCGGCACGGCCGTCTGCGCCGGTGGCGCGCTCTTCCCCGACCTCGACCTCTCCGGCAAGGTGACCCGCAACCAGGGCGGGGCGACGGTCGCCCGCACCTTCGGCGTGTTCTCGCTCTTCATCGCCGAGGTGATGGAGAAGGTCTCGCTCGGGGTCTACTACGCGACGAAGCTCAGCAAGGATCCGCGCCGCAACAACGGCCACCGCACCCTGACCCACACCATCCCGTTCACCCTGCTGGTCGGCTGGGGCACCACCACGCTCTGCGCCGCGTACGGCAAGTGGGCCGTCATCGGCATCCTGTTCTTCATGTTCGGGCTGGCGCTGCGCGGCCTGTTCGACAAGTGGGCGGAGCGCGCCGGCTGGGTCATCGTCACCCTCGCGTCGGCCGCCGCCGCCTGGTACACCTTCGCCAACCTGCCCGGCGGCCGAGGCTACCCGCTGATCGGCACCGCCGTCGGGGTCGGCTGCTTCGTGCACATCCTCGGCGACATGATCACCCGGGCCGGGGTGCCCATCCTCTGGCCCATCCCGATCAAGCGTCGGATGTGGACGCCGATCGGCCTGCCGAACAAGATCGCCCTGCGGGCCGGCAGCAAGACCGAGGTGGTGGTCGTCCGGGCCGTACTGACCGCGATCTCGGTGCTCGCGGCGGCCGGGCTGGTCGCCCCGTCGGTGCTGCAACGCTTCAACATCGACGTCTGACGGCCGGCCCGCGCCCGGCCAGTCCCACGCCTCGGCGGCCCAGCGGGCCAGCAGCTCCAGCACGGGCCGGCGGCCCGCCATCATCTCCGCCTCGTCGCGGGCGTCGTAGGTGCCGCTGATGGCGGAGCGGCCCAGCCGGCCGAGCATCATCGGCGCCAGCCAGAAGTACTTGGCCGCCCCGGTCAGCCGGACGGCACGGGCCACCTCCCCCGGCGCGACGGCACCGCGCAGCCCCTCGGCGTACCGGTCCGGCACGGTGGCGGCCACCTCGTCGAGCAGCGCGACGTCGACAAGCCCGTCGAGGAAGGTGTCCAGCACCAGGTTGGCCGCGTCCTCGCCGACCGGCCCGGGGCCGACGCCGGACCAGTCCAGCAGCACCGGACCGTCGGCGGCGAACACGAGGTTCATCGGCCAGCAGTCGTGGTGGCAGAGCGTACGCGGCAGCCGGTCGGTGGCGGCCAGCACGTCGTGCCGCCGTTCCCACAGCACCCGCAGCGCGTCGCGCAGGGGGCGCGGCCAGGCGGCGACGGCGACCGGGTGCTCCCACGGCACCGGCGCGGCCACCGGGCGGCTCAGCGTGTAGTCGCGCAGCCAGTCGCGCGCCAGCCAGCCCGGCGGGCGACCGCCGGCCGCGAGTTCCCGCGCCTCAGGGTCGCCGAGCCAGCGGGCGTGTCCGGCGCCGAGCCGGACGGCCGCCTCGCCGAGGTCGACGGGCGTGCAGGCGACGCCCGGCCGACCGGCGACCTCGGGCAGCCACAGCGCGACCGAGCCGTCCGGCCGGTCGTCGACCGCCAGCGCCGTCGGCGCGGCCAGCCCGGCGTCGGCGTACGCGGCGGCGGCCAGCCCGCTGCGGTACGCCTCGACCTCGCGGCGCCAGTAGTTCCAGTGCCCCGGCTCGGCGCTGCCGGCCCAGTGCGCCGGGCCGGGGCGGCCGGGCGGGGTGAGGAGTTTCAGCACGGCCGACCGCCCGTCCCGGCGGGTGCGCCAGATGCCGTGGGTCACCCCGTTGAGCACGTTGTGGGTGAGCTGCCCGGCCGGCACGTCGGCGGGGACGAGGTCGGTCGGCGGGCGGGACGTGGTCACGGGGCCTCCAGCGCCAGGTAGCCGGCCAGTCCCTCGGCGACGCACACCAGCCAGGCGGCGACCGCCCCGACGACGTGCCGGGTCGACGTTCCGATCGTCAGCGGGCGTCCCCGCCGTCAGCGACCTGCCCCGGGCGGCGCACGACCAGTCGGCCGAATCGCCGGCAACGGGACTGGGGACGACGATACGTTCGGGTTGTCGAGCCCTCTGCCGGCCATCCGCACCGGCGTCCGTCGAAAGGAGCATTCGATGGCCCTCTGGGAGGATCTCGCGAGCTGGCGCGGCCCCACCGCCAACCGGGTCCCGAACGGCATGGTGGAGGTTCGCGGCCTGGTGGTACACATCGCCGACGGCACCTATGAGGGCACCATCAGCCACCAGCGGAACCCGGACACCGAAAACTCCTCGCACTTCATCGTCAGTCGTGAGGGTGACATCGCGCAGCTGGTCGACACGGCGGACAAGGCCTGGACCCAGCGAGCCGGCAACGGGCACTGGCTCTCGGTGGAGTGCTCCGGGTTCAGCGTCGGCAGCCCGCACCACGCCAGCCATCCCGGCTGGGAGAGGCTTACCGACAAGCAGATCGCCGCCCTCGGCCGGATCTTCGCCAGGGTGCACGAGGAGTGCGGCGTCCCGCTCGCCCTGACGGCCGACCCGTCGGGCACAGGCCTCGGCCACCACAGCATGGGAGGCAAGGCCTGGGGGCACGACAAGTGCCCCGGCCCGCCGATCATCGCGCAGAAGCCGGACATCCTGGCCGTCGCCCGGCAGATCGCCCGTCCGTCCGGGCCCACGCCCTCACCGGGCCTCGTCGTACGGCGCGCCGCACCCTGAGCCGGCACGGGGCAGCGGGCGGCCCGGCCCGTCACTACGGTGCGGAGGATGGACAGTTCCCATCCGCTGGTGGCCGGCATCGTGCACCAGGCGCCCGGCTCGACCGTGCGGCTGCGCCCGGTGGCCGAGGACGATCTGGCGATGTTGCGCCGGTTCGCAGTCGAACCGGGGCTGATCGGGCTCGACTGGGCCGGCTTCCGGGACGCCGCCGCGCCGGCCCGCCGCTTCGCCGAGGACGGCTATCTCGGCGAGCGGACCGGCGGCCTGATCGTGCAGGTCGAGCCGGCGGCGGACGCCCCGGCGGGCTACCTCAGCTATCTCCAGGGCCAGTACGGCGGGCGGGCACCGTACTGGGAGATCGGCATCGTGCTGCTGCCCGAGTGGCGCGGCCAGGGCATCGGCTGGCGGGCCCAGGCGCTGCTCTGCGACTACCTGTTCAGCCACACGCCGGCGCAGCGCATCCAGGCCAGCACCCACGCCGAGAACACCGCCGAGCAGCGGTCGCTCGAGAAGGCCGGCTTCCAACTGGAGGGCGTCGTACGGGCCTGCGAGTTCCGGGCCGGCGCCTGGCGTGACGGGTGGCTCTACAGCCGGCTGCGCGACGACCCGTCACCGCTGTGACCGTACGGCTAGGCGCCGATGCGCTGGGGTGGAACGGTCAGCCCGTAGAGCGCCATCAGCTCCGGGGTGTCGACCCGGCTGCCGTCGGCCACCGAGTCGCAGGAGATGTCGACGATCTGGTCCTTGTGCGCGAGCAGGTAGGGCCGGGCGCCCACGTCCGCGCTGGCCAGGGTGGCGATGCCGGACCAGTGCCGGCGTCCGAACAGCATCGGGTAGCCGCGCAGCCCGTCGTAGGTGGCGCAGACCAGCACGTCGGGGTACGGCAGCGCGACGACCCGACGCACGGCGGTGGCGGTCAGGCCGGGCATGTCGACAGGCACCACCACGACCGCCTCGATGCCCTCGTCGTCGAGCGCGGCCAGGCCGGCCCGGATGGACGAGCCGACGCCGGTCCCCCACGCCCGGTTGATCACCACCGTGGCCCGGCTCAGGTCCGCCGTCTCGCGGACCTGGTCGGCCGCGGCGCCGAGCACGACCACGATCCGCTCGCAGCCCGCCTCGGTCATCGTGTCGATCATCCGGTTCACCAGGGGCTTCTCCCCCTGGTGCAGCAGCGCCTCGGGGCCGCCGATGCGACGCCCCCCGCCCGCGGCGATGATCATTCCTGCGATCCGGTTCAGCTGGGCCCCCTCCACCGTGGAGCGGGCCGTGGCGCGAGGGCACGGCCCGCTCCGTCGTACGGACATCGGGAGCAACGAGGAGAAGGCAGACCGGGTAGCGGGGCGAAAAGGGAAAATAGTGCAACCGTTACCGGCCGGGAACCGCACGGCGTCGCCCGTCTCCGGCGCGGCCGGCTCCGCGGCGGGCAGCCCTGCCGAGGCTGTGCGTACGGTCAGGACGGCGCCCCGGCGGCGGCGACCGCGACCGGCATCGGGTCGCGGGGCGGACGCGACAGCAGGCGCGCCAGGTCGCCGTGGGTCCGCGCGAGGAACCCGGCCGCCGTGGCGGAGTAGATCGACATGAGCATGGCCGGCTGGAACGGCAGCAGGCCCGCGCCCGCCAGCGCGGCACGCCGCCCGCCCAGCGACTCCGGGCGGTAGGGCACGCCCAACCCGGCGGCGACGCCGGCCGCGGTGAGCGCGACGGGCCCGGTCAGCTCGTACGTGCGGCCACGGTGGGCGGCGGGATCGGCGGCCACCCGCACGGCGGCGTCGGCCAGGTCCTGTCGGGCCACCGCGGCCAGCGCTCCCGTGCCGAACGGGGCCGTGACCGCGCCGTCGACCGGGGCGGCCAGCTGACCGAACAGCTCGGCGTAGAGGCCGTTGCGCAGGATCGTCCAGTCGAGCCGGCTCTCCCGCAGTCGACGCTCCGTCCACCGGTGCGCGAGCGCGAAGGCCAGGTGGTCGCCGGCGCCGACCAGGCTCGTGTAGACCACGTGCGCCACCCCGTGCCGCTCGGCGGCGGCGATCGCCCGGTCGTGGCGGGCGGTGACGACGTCGTCCTCGCCGTAGCCGGCGGAGACCAGCACCAGCACGCGTACGCCCGTCAGGTCCGGCCCCGCCGGGTCGTCGAAGTCCACGCTCCGCCCGGCGTCGCCGAAGCGACCGGGCGTACGGGTGCCGGCGAGCGGGGCGAGCCCTCGCTCGACCAGCCCGGCGTGGATGAGGGATCCCAGGTGCCCGGAGGCGCCGGTGACCAGCAGCATGTGGCGAGCCTTTCGGTGGTACCGAATCGGAACTAGCCTCATCGTCGGGAACCACGGACGCGGCCACAAGGAGGCACTTCGATGTCGGCAGGGCACACGGCGGTAACCGACGCGCTGGCACCCTGCGGCCTGCCCGAGCACCCCGACTGCGGCATCCGCGACGTGCTCGACCGCATCGGCGACAAGTGGTCGGTGCTCGCGATCGTCGAGCTCTCCTCGGGCGTCCGCCGGTTCCGGGAGCTGCAACGGGCCATCCACGGCATCTCGCAGCGGATGCTGACCCTGACCCTGCGCCGGCTGGAACGCGACGGGCTGGTGCTGCGCACCGCGTACCCGACCGTCCCGGTTACCGTCACCTACGAGCTGACCGAGCGCGGCAGGAGCCTCACGCACCTGGTCAGGCAGTTGGCCGACTGGTCACTCGCGCACAAGGACGCCATCGCGCAGTCGAGGCACGCGTGGGACGCCGCGAACCCCGGCTCCGGCGTCTCCTGACCCGGAACGGGAGCCGTCAGGTCGCGTCGGCGTAGCAGTCGACGACGGACAGATCCAGCGGGAAGCGGACCGGGGTGTCGCCGAAGAGCAGCGCCGTGGCCTGCTCCCCGCACCGGGCGACCGCGTCGGCGACCGCGTCGGCCCGCTCCGCCGGGCAGTGCACGATCACCTCGTCGTGCTGGAAGAAGACCAGCTCGCCGCCGGTGGCGGCGAGCCGGCCGCGCAGCGTCGCCAGCAGGGTCGAGGCCCATTCGGCGGCGGTGGCCTGGATGACGAAGTTGCGGGTGAACCGCCCCCGGGACCGGGCCGCCCGCGCCCGCGGCGACTGCGGATCGTCGCCGCCGTCGGGCACGTCGGCGTCGGGGTCGCCGAACCCGGCCGTGCCCGGCGGGCAGGTGCGCCCCAGCCAGGAGCGCACCAGCCCGCCGGCCTCTCCCGTGCGGGCCGCCGCCTCCACATAGTTGAAGGCCGTCGGGTAGCTGCGCCGCAGCACCGCCAGCGCCGGCACCGCCGCCCCGCCCGTCTGCCCGTACATCGCGCCGAGCAGCGCCACCTTGGCCCGGGGCCGGTCGCCGCCGAAGGCGTCCTGGGCGAGGGCGGCGTAGAGGTCGCCGGCACCACCGGCGGCGGCGAGCCGGGCGTCGCCGGAGACCGCGGCGAGCACCCTCGGCTCCAGCTGGCCGGCGTCGGCCACCACGAACCGCCAGCCCGGATCGGCCACCACCGCCCGCCGGATCACCTTGGGGATCTGCAACGCGCCGCCGCCCCGGGTGGCCCAGCGGCCGGAGACGACCCCGCCCGGGACGTACTCCGGCTGGAATCGGCCGTCGCGCACCCAGGCGTCCCGCCAGGCCCAGCCGTGCGCCGTCCAGATCCGGTAGAGCTCCTTGTATTCCAGGACCAGCGGCACCGCCGGGTGGTCCACCCCGCGCAGCACCCAGGCCCGGGTGTTGGGCAGCTCCACCCCGGCCCGGGCGAACGCCCGCAACAGCTCCGCCGGGGAGTCGGCGTGCAGCTGGCGTACGCCGAACGCGTCGGCGATCCGCGCGGCCAGTTCGGCCAGCCGGCGGGGCGGGCCGCCCACCGGCGACGGCTCACCGAGCAGCTCCGCGAGGAGCCGGTCGTGCACGTCGGCCCGCCAGGGCAGCCCGGCGGCCCCCATCTCCACGGCTATCAGCGCGCCGGCCGACTCGGCGGCGACCAGCAGCCGGAACCGGCCGGGATGCCCGGTGGCGGCGATCCGGGCGAGCTGGTCGGCGTACACCCGGGTCAGTGCCTCGACGCCGGGGCCCGGCGGGCCGGGCAGGGCGTCGAAGAGCGCGCCCTGCCCGTGGCCGGGTGGCGCGGCCGGGCGGGGCGGCGGGTCGGCCGGCACCGGCGCGCCGGTCAGCCGGGCCCAGGCCGCCGCGAACGATCGGGGCTCGCCCCAGCGGCCGGCGTGGCCGAGCAGCAGGGCCTCGGTCAGCTCGACGTCGTGGCAGCGGTCGACCCGCACCCCGGCGCGCAGCAGCGCCGGGTAGACGGTCGCGCCGGAGGCCCACACCCAGCGCGGCCGGTCCGCCGCCTCGCGCGCCGCGACGGCGGCGGCCAGGTCGGTGACCGGCTGCACCGGGCCGACGGGCTGCCCCGCGGCGTCGAGGGGTTGCAGCGCTCCCCCGCCCCGCTCGTCCGAGGCAACCGTCACCAGCACGGATGCGATTCTGCCTCGCCCCTGCGACACTCCGCCCACCAACCACCCCGGCGACGACACGTCGGCGGGCAGGACGCCGGCGACGGAACGTCGGCGGGCGGCACGCCGGAAACGGGGCGGTGCGGCGGTGCCGCGGCTCGGTAGCGTGGGCCGGTGTCACCACGGATCCCCCATCCCGAGCCCGGCACTCCGGACCTCCGGGGCCCGTTGCGGTACCTGTGGTGGCTGGTCCGCTGCCAGCCGTGGCGGGTGCTGCGCGGCAGCCTGTTCGGCGCGGCCTGGATGACCGGCCTGGCGGTCCGGCCCTACCTGATCTCCCGCGCCGTGGACGACGGGCTGCGGGCCGGCGACAACCGGGCCCTGGCCCTGTGGGTGGCGGCGATCGTCGTCGCCGGCGTCGCGCTGTCCTGGCTGGGCATCATGCGGCACCGCACGATGACCTTCATCCGGGAGGACGCGAAGGCGCGCTCCGCCGCCGTGGTGCTCCGCCAGCTGTCCCGGGTCGGCGCCGTGCTGCCACGCCGGGCCGCGGCGGGCGAGGTGGCCACGGTCGGCGGCACCGACATCGACCGGGCGGCGCAGGTGATGACGGTGACCGGGCCCGGCGTCGGGGCGGTGGTCGCATACCTGGTCGTCGCCGTCGTGCTCTGGTCGATCTCGCCCCTGCTCGCGCTCTGCGTGCTGGTGGGCGTGCCGTCGGTCGTCCTGGTCGTCGCTCCCCTGCTGCGCCGGCTGGAGCGGGCGGAGTCGGTCTACCGGCAGCAGCAGGGCGAGCTGACCGCCCGGTCGGGCGACATCGTGGCCGGGCTGCGGGTGCTCGCCGGGGTGGGTGGCCGGGGCCTGTTCGCCCGCCGGTACGCGGCCTGCTCCCGCGACCTGCTCGTCGAGGGATACCGGGTGGGCTCCGTGAACAGCTGGATCGACGCGGCGACGGTGGCCGTCCCCGGGCTGTTCCTCGCGGCGGTGGTGTGGCTGTCGGCCCGGATGGCCGTCACCGGCGACATCAGCGTCGGGGAACTGGTCGCCGTCTACGGCTACGTCGCGACCCTCGTCGTGCCGGTCTGGTTCCTGCTGGAGGGCGGCCACCAGCTGATCCGGGGCCGGGTCGCGGCCCGCCGGATCGTCGCCCTGCTCGCCGTCGAGCCGGACGGCGTCGGCGGGCCGCGCGACACGCTGGCCGGTGCCCGCGCGGCGACGGTTCCCGGCAGCCGCCAGCCGGCCCGCCCCGCCACCCCCGTCGCGGCCCCCGCCGGCCCTGTCAGCCCTGCCCTGACCCCCGCTGGCCCCGCCAGTCCTGCCTCGACCCCCGCCACCCCGGTCGCGGCTCCCGGCGGTCCCGCCGACCTGCACGACCGGTCGAGCGGGCTGACCGTCCGGGCCGGCCGCCTCACCGCGGTGGCCGCCGCCGACCCGGCGGACGCCCTCGCGCTGGCCGACCGGCTCGGCCGGTACGCCGTCAGCGACGCCACCTGGGGCGGCGTGCCGCTGACCGCCGTCGAACTCGACCAGGTGCGGGCCCGCATCCTGGTCGCCGACCACGACGCCCACCTGTTCGCCGGGACGCTGCGGGAGGTGCTGCGCGGGGCCCGGCCCGACGGTGACCGGGAGCGGATCACCTCCGCCCTGCACGCCGCGTCGGCCGAGGACGTCGTCGAGGCCCTGCCGGACGGGCTCGACACCCCGCTGGACACCCGCGCCCGATCCCTCTCCGGCGGCCAGCGGCAACGGGTCCGGTTGGCCCGGGCGCTGCTCGCCGAACCGGAGGTGCTGATCCTCGTCGAGCCGACCTCGGCGGTCGACGCGCACACCGAGGCGCGGATCGCCGAGCGGCTGCGCCGCGCGCGGGCCGGACGGACCACCGTCGTGCTCACCACCTCGCCGCTGCTGCTGGGACGGGCCGACGAGGTCGCGCACCTGGTCGCGGGGCGGGTCGCCGCCACCGGCGCGCACGCCGACCTGCTCGACCGGGACCCGGGCTACCGGCGGCTCGTGGCCCGTGGCGACGCCGACGCCGAGCAGGCGCTGCGGTGAGCGGGCTGCCGGTCGCCGACCGGTCCACCGTCCGCCGGGCGACCCGGGGCCTGATCGCCCGGGACCGGCGCGCGGTCGGAGTCGTGCTGGCGCTGCACGCCGCCGCCACGGTCGCCGGGCTCGCCCCGCCGTGGCTGCTCGGCACCATCGTCGACCGGGTGCCCGCGGGGGCCGGCGTCGCCACCGTCGACCGGTTCGCCCTGGCGATCGGCGGGGCCGTGCTGGTGCAGACGTTGCTGTCGCGCTACGCGCAGTACGCCGGCCATCGCTTCGGCGAGCGGGCCGTGGCCCGGCTGCGCGAGGAGTTCGTCGAGCGGACGCTGAACCTGCCCGTCGGCGTCGTCGAGCGCGCCGGCGCCGGGGACCTGGCCACCCGCAGCTCGGTCGACGTGGCCACCGTCGGCACCACGGTCCGGGACGTGGTGCCCATCATCGTCATCGCCTCGGTGCAGCTGGCGCTGCTGTTCGGGGCGGTGTTCCTGCTGCACCCGCTGCTCGGGCTGACCGCGCTGGCCGGGCTGCCGACGATCGCCCTGGTGACCCGGTGGTACCTGCGGCGCGCCGGCCCGGCGTACCTGGCCGAGGGGGCGGTCGCCGCCGAGCTGACCGAGACGCTGACGAGCACCGCCGAGGGCGCCCGTACGGTCGAGGCGCTGCGCCTCGCCGACGAACGGATCGGGCACGGCACCGCGCGGATAGCCGGGGTCTGGGCCGCCCGGCGGAAGACCCTGGCGCTGCGCACGGTGTTCTTCAGCGTGGTGGAGGCCAGCCACCCGCTGCCCGTCGCCGCGCTGCTGCTGGTCGGTGGCCTCCTGCTCGCGCGGGGTGAGGTGTCCCTCGGCGCGGTGGTCGCCGCCGCGCTCTACCTGCAACAGGCGATCGACCCGCTGGACCGGATGCTCATGTGGACCGAGCAGGCACAGCGCGGCCTCGCCTCGTTCGCCCGGGTGCTCGGCGTCGGTCAGGTGCCGCCGGAGCGGCCCGGCCGGGCCGCCGCGCCGGTGGACGAGCGGCTGGTCGTCCGGGGCGCCCGGTTCGCGTACGGCGGCGGACCCGACGTGCTGCACGGCATCGACCTCGAGGTGCGGCCCGGCGAGCGGTTGGCGCTCGTCGGGCCGTCGGGGGCCGGGAAGTCCACCCTGACGCGGCTGCTCGCCGGGATCGACGCGCCCCGGGAGGGGGTCGTCAGCGTCGGCGGCTGCCCGGTCACCGACCTGGACCCGGCCGAGCGCCGGCGGCGCATCGCCCTGGTCACCCAGGAACACCACGTGTTCATCGGCTCGCTACGCGACAACCTCGCGTTCGCCGCCCCGGACGCCTCCGACGACCGGATGCGCGCGGCGCTGGCCACGGTCGGCGCCGACTGGCACGCCCGCCTGCCCGACGGCCTCGACACCCTGCTGGGCGACGGGGCGCACCAGCTCGGCGCCGCCGAGGCCCAGCAGCTCGCGCTGGCCCGGCTGGTGCTCGCCGATCCGCACACGCTGATCCTCGACGAGGCGACCGCCGCTCTCGACCCGACGACCGCCCGGCGCACCGAGCGGGCCCTGGCCGCCCTGCTCACCGGGCGGACCGTCATCGCGATCGCGCACCGCCTCAACACCGCCCACGACGCCGACCGGGTGGCCGTGCTGGAGGGCGGGCGGATCACCGAGCTCGGCAGTCACGACGAGCTGGTCCGGGCCGACGGCCCGTACGCCGCCCTGTGGCGCTCCTGGCACCCCTGAGGCGCCCGGGTCTACTTCACCGCGCCGGAGGTGAGACCCGACTGGATCTGCCGCTGGAAGATCGCGTACACGACGATCATCGGGAGGATGGCGATGGTGAGGGCGGCGAAGAGGCCGGACCAGTCGGCCTCGTAGCCGGCGTTGACCGAGATGTCGGCGATGCCCTGGGTGAGCACCCACTTGTCCTTGGCATTGGAGAGCAGCACCAGCGGTAGCTGGTACTGCCCCCACTGGCCGATGATGTTGAAGATCCCGACGCTGATCAGGCCCGGCTTCGCCATCGGCAGCATCACCTGGAAGAACAGCCGGGTGTGCGAGCAGCCGTCGATCATCCCGGCCTCGGCCACCGACGACGGCAGCGTCTTGAAGAACGCAGCCAGGAAGAACACCGTGAACGGCAGCGAGTAGGCGATGTAGACCAGCACCACGCCGGTGTGGGTGTCCAGCAGCCCCAGGTTGCGCACGACGAAGAAGAGCGGCACGAGGGCGAGGAACACCGGGAACGCGAGCCCTGAGACGAACAGGTAGTAGATCGCCCGGTTGCCCCAGAACTTGTAGCGCGCCAGCACGTACGCGGCCATCGAGCCGAAGAGCATCGTGCCGAAGGTGCTGCACGCCACCACGATCACGCTGTTGATGAAGTAGCGCCCGACGTTCGCCTTGTTCCACGCCCGGGCGTAGTTCTCGAAACGCAGCTCGGCCGGCAGGGTCCACGGGCTGCTGAAGATCTCCGTGGTGTTCTTGAAGGAGGCGAGGAAGGTCCAGAGGATCGGCACGATCACGATGACCGCCCACACGGCGAGCGCCACGTGCCCGAGGTTGGCGAAGAGCCGTACCTCCGAGCGCCTGCCTCTGCCTCCGCGCCCGCCCGCGGCGCCCGGCTTCACGGTCTTCGGCGGTAGCGCCGCCGGTGTCGGCGGCAGCGTCGTCTGCGGGTTCATCAGTACTCCACGCTTTCCCGCTTGGTCAGCCGCAGCGTCAGCGCCGCGAACGTGAGGGTGAGGAAGAACAGCGCCACGCCCATGGCGGAGGCGTAGCCGTACTTCGAGTAGACGAAGGCGTTGCGGTAGATCTCCATGGCCAGGACGGTCGTCGCGCCGTCCGGGCCGCCGCCGTCCACCGAGAGCACCGAGACGATGGCGAACGCGTCGAAGGCGGCGATGCCCAGGTAGACCCAGGCCACCTGGAGGGTGTCCCAGAGCAGCGGCAGGGTGACCCGGAAGAAGAGCGTCACCCGGCTCGCCCCGTCCATCTCGGCGGCCTCGTAGATCTCGCCGGGGATGGAGGCCATGCCCGCCGAGAAGAGCACCACGTAGAAGCCGACCGCCTGCCAGACCAGCACGGCGATGATCGACCAGAGCGCCAGGTTCGGCCGGACCAGGAAGAGCACCGGGTCGAAGCCGAGCTTCATCAGCACGCCGTTGATCAGGCCGGACTCGTTGGGCCGGTAGACCGTCTGGAACAGCACCGCGATGATGGCCACCGCCAGGACCTGGGGGAAGAAGAACACCACCCGGTAGAACTTCGACCCCCAGACCCCCTGGCGTTGCCCGCCGCTGCTCTTTCCGCCCACGTTGAGCAGGAAGGAGAAGAACAGCGCGATGGCGATGGTGATCAGCGGCAGGGCAAGCAGCAGTACGCCGTGGTGCTGGACGGCCTTCCAGAAGTTGGCGTCGTCGAACAACCTCCGGTAGTTGTCGAAGCCCACCCACTGCGGGGCGGAGAGCCCCCGCCAGTTGGTCATCGAGATCTGGAACGCCTGCGCGTACGGCGCGATGACGAAGACGACGTACAGCGTGACGGGAACGAAGAGGAACCCGATCACGAACGGATACTTGCCGTGCCGCATGACCCCCACGCCCCGATCAGCGCTTGAACTTGGTGATGGAACTGTCCTTCTTGATCGCGTCGGCACGCTTCTGGATGCGCTCCACGAAGGCGTCCGCCTTGATCCGGCCGAACATCAGCTCGTTGGTGGCCGTGCGGACCTCCGTGTCGAGCTCCTTGTACCAGCCGTCGAAGTAGATGTTGAACACGTCCTGGCCGGCGGCCTTGAGCGCGGCCTGCGAGCTGGCCACGCCGGGCGGGAAGGCGAAGCCCTCCGAGCCGGCGGTGACCACGGTCGGGGCCTTGACCGTCTCGGTGAAGCCCTTCGCGCCGGCCACCGAGAGCATCTGGCGCATGTACTCCAGGCCGCCCTTGGGGTTCTTGCTCTTGGCCGAGACGAAGTAGCCCTCACCGGCGGTCGCCCGCAGCGCCGTCGCCGGCAGCTTGTCCGAGGCGGACAGGCTCGGCACCGGCATCAGCTGGTAGTCGAAGCCGGACGGGGTGTCCTTCTTCTGCTCGCCCTCCAGCCAGTCGCCGCTGGGGTAGAACGCCAGCTTGTACTGGTTCTGCCGCAGCTGCACGTCGGTGTGCTTGAGCCCCTCGAAGCTCTTGTCGACGTACTTGGCGCCGATCTCGGCCCACGCCGCGGCGGCCTGCTTGACCGCGTCCTGCTGCCAGGCGCCGTCCTCCAGGTTGTCGATGTTCTTCAGGACGTCGGTGCCGCCGATCTTCGCCGCGTGGGTGAGGATCACGTTCCACTGGTAGTACGCGGCGTTCGCCCCGGCGTAGCCGTACGGGGTGATGCCCTTGGCCTTGATCTTGTCGAGCAGGGCGGTGAACTCGGACCAGTCCTTCGCCGGCGCCCAGCCGTTGTCCTTGAACAGCTTGCCCGAGTACCAGATGCCGAAGACGGTTGAGACGTAGTACAGGACGTACGGCTTGCCGTTGAAGGACCCGACGTCGACGGTGCCCGGCACCACGGTGTCGCGGACCTTCTTGTTCGGGTCGTCGACCGAAGGGGCGTCCCACAGCTCGGTGAGGTCCTGGAGCTGGCCGTCGGCGACCAGGGCGCCGAAGTCCATCATCTTCTCGCCGGAGTTGTTCACGAACTCCGGCGGGTTGCCCGAGGCGAACCGCGGCTGGAGCACCGTGGACACGGCCTGGGTCGACTGGTGCTTGATCTCGGCCTTCGGGAACGCCTTCTTGTACAGCGGCTGGTGCACGTCGGTGGCGTACTTCTCGCCGTAGCCACCGTTGAAGATGACCACCTCGATGGGGGCGTCCTCGGCCACCCCGAGCGGGTTGGTGGCGCTCTTCTTACCGTCCGCGACCTGCTCGTTCTTCTCGTCGCCGCCGCTGGTCGCGCAGGCGCTCAGCAGGCCGGCGGCCGGGGTGGCGAGCAGGCCCACCGCGGCGGCCCGGCGCAGCACGGTCCGGCGGCTCAGGTCGGCCGGGTTGTCGGGGGTAATCGACATCGTCGTCTCTCCTTGTGTGTTCGGGTCAGGCGGTCCGCCGGAGGCGCCCGGCATACCGCGACTCGAGGGCGTGGTTGTGCTCGTCCCCGCCGGGGACGTTGGCGGAGAGGTAGATAGGGGGTACCTCCCCGGCCTGGTGGAACCGTCGTACGACCTCGGCGGTCAGCAGCTGCGCCAGCAGCGCCGCGGTGACCGAGGAGACCGCACAGACCGCGCCGCCGCCCTCGAGCGGCAGCAGTGCGTCGCCGTACGGCGCGCCGTTGTCCAGCACGACGTCGGCGAGGTCGGCGAGGCGCCGGCCGGACGGGTGCCGCGGGGCGACCCGTGCGGTGTGCGCGACCGAGGTGACCGCGATCAGCGGGTGGCCGCGTCCGGTGACCAGCGTCGCCAGCTCGACCACCGAGCCGTTGATGCCGGACTGCGACGCCACCACGAACACGTCCTGCGGCTGCGGGGCAGCCAGCTCGTAGAGCTGGTGGGCGACCGCGGGGTCGCGCTCCAGCTTCGGGTCGGCGAGCACGTCGCGCGGGGCGTCGCCGTGCAGCACCAGGTCGTGCAGGGAGAGCCGGTTGGTGGGCACCAGCCCGCCGGCCCTGGCGACCAGTTCCGCGGCGAACGCCTCGGAGTGGCCGGCACCGAACGCCTGGAGCACCCCGCCGGCGCGCAGGCTGGTGGCGATCAGGTCGGCGGCGGTGCCGATCGCGTCGGCGCTGGCGTCGACGAGCCGGTCGAGCACCGGGCGGACGGCGTCGGCGTACCCCTGGGCGCTGATCATGCGGTGGCCCCCTTCGCGGCCTTGTGCCCGTCGACGGCCTGGGCGGTACGCCGGAAGGCCGCGTGGGCGCGGTCGTGGGTGCGCTGGGCGACGGCGATGTAGAGCAGGTCGAGCACGACCAGCTGCGGGTGCCGGGCGGAGAGCGCGTCGGGGCGGAAGGTGGTGGCCTGGCTGGCGGTGAGCAGCACGATGTCGGCCAGCTCGGCCAGCGGCGAGCGCGGGAACCCGGTCAGCGCCACGGTGGTCGCGCCCCGGCTGCCCGCCTCGGCGAGCATCTCGATGGTCTCCCGGGTCTGGCCGGTGTGCGAGATGCCGAGCGCCACGTCGCCCTGGCGCAGCAGGGCCGCGCTGGCGAGGCCCTCGTGCACGTCGTTCCAGGCCCAGGCCGCCACGCCGATGCGGTGCAGGCTGAACTGCATCTCCTCGCCGACCAGGGCGCTGCCGCTGGCCCCGAAGATGTTCACCCTGGACGCCCCGGCGATGGCGACGGCGGCCCGTTCCACCTCGGCGAGGTCGAGCAGCGCGGCGGTGTCGTGCATGGCGCGGGTGTCGGCCGCCATGATCTGGTCGAGGACCCGGGAGAGGGGGTCGCTGGGCTGGATCTCGCGGCCGATGTCGACGGTCCAGCCCGCCGAGCGGGCCCGGCCGGTCTCCGCGGCGATGCCGAGTCGCAGGTCGGCGTAGCCGTCGAAGCCCATCGCCCGGCAGAACCGGGTGATCGTCGCCGGGGAGGTGCCGCTGCGCTCGGCCAGTTCCACGATTGTCGCCCGGGCGGCGGCCTCCGGGTCGCTGAGCACGTGCTCGGCGACGCGGCGCAGTGCCCCCGTCAGCTCGCCCGCGCCGGCCCGGACCCGCGCCAGCACGCCGTCGGAGGCGACCCCGAGCGCACCCCGCCGGTCGACCGCGCCGGCGTCGACCACCGCGGTCCCCGCGGAGGTCTCCACCTCGTGATCAACCATGGGGCACCTTTCCGAAAAGAGTGTTAACTGTTAGTGGTAAAAGTTCTTACTGAAAGCCCCTCTGTGTCAAGGCCACGGGCGAAGTTTTCAAACTGTTACCTGGCGCACAGCCCCGGAGCCGGTCCGCCCCTTGCCCCCCGCCGCCGGGCCGACCAGCATGAACGCGGCGTCGATCGAGAGGCAGGTGCGAATGTCCGACAGCGTCGTGGTCGGTCTCGACGTCGGGGGTACGTCCACGCGGGCGACCGCCCTGGCCCTCGACGGGCGGCGGCTGGGCAGCGGCCGGGCGGGCGGCGGGAACCCCACCAGCCACGGTGCCGAGCGGGCGGCGGGCGAACTCCTGGCCGCACTGCGGGAGGCGCTCGCCGGCGTCGATCCCGCCCGGGTGCGTGGCGGCACGATCGGGCTGGCCGGGGCGGGCCGGCTGCTCGCCGATCCGGCGGGCCGCGACGCCTTCGACCGGGCCTGGCGCGACGCCGGCCTGCGCTGCCCGTACGCGGTGCACGGCGACGCGCTGGTCGCGTACGCCTCGGGCACCGCCAGCCCGAACGGCACGGTGCTGATCGCCGGCACCGGGGCGATCGCCGCCAGAGTCAGCGAGCTGCGGCTGGACCGGGTCGCCGACGGTCACGGCTGGCTGCTCGGCGACGCGGGCTCGGGCTTCTGGCTGGGCCGGGAGGCGGTCCGCCGGCTGCTGGCCGACCTCGACCGGGGGCACGCACCGGGCCGGCTGGCGACCGGGGTGCTCACCGAACTGCTCGGCTCCGCCGAGGTGGCGGCCCGCCCCCGGGACACCGTCGACGCCCTGGTCCAGACGGTGACCCGGCGACCCCCCGTGGAACTGGCCCGGCTCGCGCCCCTCGTGGTCGCCGCGGCCGTCGACGGCGAGCCGGTCGCTTGTGGGCTCATCGACGAGGCCGCCGCGCACCTGGCGGAGAGCGCGGCGCGGATCCGCCCGGCGGGCGAGGTCTCCCCCATCGTGTTCGGCGGTGGCCTGCTGACCGGCGACACCCCGCTCGCCGCGGCGGTCCGGGTCGAGGTCGGCCGGCGGTGGCCCGACGCGCCGCTGCACAGCGCCGGCGACGGCGCTGCCGCCGCGGCCTGGCTCGCCGCCCGCGACCTGCCCGAGGTGACGGATCCGCAGGCCCTGCACGCCCTGCTGGTCCCGACGGGCTGAGCCCACTCCCCCGACCGGTCCACATCCGGATCGCGGAACCCGGTACACGTCGTTCGAATTCGGCCGCACACCACGTTCCTGTGGCGTCCCGGCACGAACTGAGATAAGAGCCCTACATCGAGGTACGTCTTCTGCACTCATCGCCGCCCACCGTCGGCACCTGCCCCCGGGAATTGTTCGGCAATGCCCCACCGACCTCGCCCGGAACGCCGGCATCGGTGCCCCACGCGCCGGCGCGGATGGTGCTAACTTGGCTGCCGTGAAGCCCGATTCAGGCTGGCATCGCCTCCCCTCGCGTCTTGAAGCCGATCAACTCGTCGTCGACGACCACTACAAGGTGATGAAGCGGTGGGAGACCCCGCTCATGCAACGGATGGCAGAGATCCTGCTCGCGAACCTGGAGCGGACCCGCATCATCGAGGTCGGCTTCGGCATGGGGATCTCCGCGGGTGCTCTCCAGGACCAGAAGATCGAGCGCCACACCATCATCGAACCCCACCCGGAGATGTTCGAGCGCCTGCAGCAGTGGCGGGCCGAGCGCCCCCAGGCTGACATCCGGCCCGTGCACGACTATTGGCAGAATCAGACAGGCCTGTTCGCGGAGGCCGACGGGATCTTCTTCGACACCTACGCCGAGGATGTGCCCGCCCTGGTCGACGAGAATGTCTCCTTCCTCGTCGAGGCGGCATCGCACCTCAAGCCGGGTGCCGCCGTCGCGCTGTTCTGGATCCTGCCGACCATCGACGAGGTTCAACAGGAAAAACTCTACAGCCACTACCGGCGAATCGTGATCGAACGGGTTCCCGTGGAGCCGGGGACGACCGGGGTCAACGCGCTCGCCCGCCTGGGCTTTCTTCTCGCCATCATCGCGATCAAGTAGGTCGCCGGTGTCGCTGACCTACGTCGTCTGCGCCACTCCGCGCGTCGGCAGCACCTACCTCTGCGAGGCCTTGGGGCGCGTTCCGGGCGCCGGCTCACCGCGGGAGTGGTTCGGCCGTCCACGCATCCACCATCTGGCCGGCACCTGGGACCTGCGGGCACCACAGTCCACGATGGACGAGCCGCGGCTGACCGACCCGTCGGCGTATCTCCGCAGAGTGCGCGCCGAGGCGGACAGCGGCGGAGTGCTCGCCCTCAAGCTGCACTGGAATCAGGTCGAGTGGTCGCGTGACAACCTCGGTGTCGATCCACTCGCCGTTCTCGAAGGTCGGCAGGATGTGCGGTTCATCCGCCTCTACCGCGACGACCTGGTCCTGCAGACGGTGTCCAGCTATCTCGCCTCGGTGACGAAGGAATACGTGCGCTGGGCCGGGACGGGCCACACCGACGACGACGAATTTCGCGACGCCGTGGCGGGGACCCCGGCCTACGACTTCGACGTCCTGTTGGACACCCTGCAGGCGTTGGCGGTCATCGAGCACGGGTGGAGCCCGTTCTTCGCCGAGCGCGACACGGCACCCTACACCCTCAGTTACGAGGAGCTGGACGACGATCTGGCTGGCTCGGTCAACGGTGTCCTTGAGTACCTCGGCCTTCCCCGGCAGTCCGTGGTGACGTCTCCGGTGGTGCGGCAACGGACGGCCGCCAATGACGACCTGGCAGAGCGGTTCCGGTCCGATCTGGTGAGCAGCGGGGTGGCCGATGCGCTCCCCGCCGACCTGCGCCGCCGCTGCGGCGTGCCGGTGTGAGTGGCAGCGGATGCAGCTGAGGCCCCTGGGCGAGTTGGCCGTTTCCGGCTACGGCCTGGGCACGTGGACGTGGGGCCACGAGACCGACGAGGACGCCGCACGGGAGCAGTTGTGGTGCTTCCTCGATGCGGGCGGCACGCTCGTCGACACCGCCGCCGTCTATACGGACGGTAACGCTGAGCGCATCCTCGGCCGGTTGCTCGCGTCGGTGCCGCGTGACGCCGTCGTCGTCAGCACCAAGGCCGGCGTGACCGCGAACGGCGTGGACACCACCCCCGATGCCCTGCTGGCCCAGCTCGACGCGTCGCTGCGGCGTCTCGGTACGGACCATGTCGACCTGTGGCAGCTGCACGCCTGGAGCGACGCGACCCCGCTGTCGGCAAGCGTCGAGGCGCTACGTGTCGCACGTGATTCGGGCCGGGCCAGGGCGGTGGGGGTGTGCAACTACACGCCCCGCCAGGTGGGCGAGGCGTTCGCGGTCACGGAGCGGATCGGCATGCCGATCAGCGGGGTGCAGCTCCAGTACTCGCTGCTGGTTCGGGCGGCCGAAGCCGTCGCGGAGCGGGTCCGTGCGCACGGTGCGGGGGTGCTGGCATGGTCGCCACTGGCCAGCGGGGTCCTGACGGGGAAGTATCACCGGGGTGTGCCGCCCGGCACCAGAGGCGCTGACCCCCGATACTCCCCGTTCATCGCGCCTTTCCTGTCCGCTCCCGAGGTGCCGGCGGCGCTCGAGGTACTCGACCTCGTCGCGAGGGCGCTGGGCCGCAGCTGCGCCGAGGTGGCGCTGGCCTGGGTTCGTGACCGCCCGGGGGTCGCCGGTGTGCTTCTCGGCGCACGCGACGCCGACCAGGTACGGGCCCAGCTCGCCAGCGTCGACCTGGAGCTGCCGGCGGAGGTCGCCGACCTGCTCACCAGCTCGGTGCTGCCGATCGGATGATCACTCGTGCTGGCCCGACGCCCGTTCGGCGAGCATCCGGTGGAGTTCCTCGACGGTGTACTCGACGGGGGGCGCCTCGCGACCGTGTTCGTCGGCCCCGGGTAGCGGCCGGCACCGGGGCGGTCTGCCTTCGCTCTTCGGTAGGAACTCGTAGTCCCGGCAGACCACGATGCGCAGCTGTTCGCGGCGATGACGGGTGATCAGAGCCGGGCACATGCCGAGCGAGTAGACACCGCAGTCGAGGTGCAGGGGCGGCTCCTTGAAGGTCACATCTTCGCTGTATCCGACGAAAATGATCAGGTCGCCACGGGCGATGTCGAACCCGCACGCCTGACACCGCCGCTCCACCATGCAGAGCACGGACTTGCCGGTGTCCACGAGTTTGAGCACGGGGGCTCCGGCCTCGTCCCGGAACGCCACGTGTGTGGCGAGGAACCCTCGGTGGTCCGCCTCGCCGTGCATCCCCGCGAGCAGGCGATCCGGGGGTGGAACTGGTCGTCTCGACACGAGCGGGTCCTTTCAGGAGGAGGCGTCACGGCACCTGGTGGAGTGCCTTCAGTGCCCAGGCGCAGACGAGCGCCGCCTTTCGCTTACGCGCGTCGCGGTCGGTGCTGCCGCCGTGGCCGGCTGACAGGTCCGTCGACAGCAGGAACGGTCCGCCGTGGGCCTGCTCGCGCAGGCGGGACACGTACTTGAGCGCTTCGTGCGCCCCGACCCTGCTGTCGTTCAGCGCGGCGAACACCAGCACCGGCGGGTACTCGCGGGAAGAGATGTTGTCGTAGGGCGCGTAGGCGCTGATGGCGGCGTAGGCGCGCGCGTCGGCCAGCGGGTTGCCCCACTCCGCCCGGTCGACAGTGGTGAGCGCCGCCTCGGAGTCGAGCAGGGTGCCGAGCGGGTCGAGGAACGGAACGTCGAGCACCAGCCCGGCGAACGATTCCGGCGAGGTGTTGCAGGCGGCAGCCGCGACGAGAGCACCGGCGGACGCGGCGCTGGCGACGACGCGCCCCGGTGGCAGGTCACAGGTTCGGACGAGCGCCTCCACGCAGGCCAGGTAGTCGTTCACGCCGGTCGCCTTGTGCTCGCCACGGCCAGCCTCGTGCCAACCGGGTGGACCCTCTCCGCCACCGCGGACATGAGCGAACGCGTAGACGCCGCCGCGGGCGAGGAACGGCAGCCGCGCGGGATCGAAGTCCAGCGGTACGACGGCACCGTAGGCACCGTAGACCTCGAGCACCGCGCCCGGTGGCGGTGGCGGTGGCGCACCAGCGCTGCGGCGTTGCCGCACCACTGTCAACGGCACCGCCGTCCCGTCACGACCGTGGGCCACCAGGTCGAGTTGTTCGTACCTGGCCGGATCCCAACCGGGAACCGCCGCCCTGTCCACGATGTCGGTGCTGCGGCTGCGCGGGTCGTACGCCGCGGTGATCGGCGGGCAGACGACCGAGGAGGCGGTGAACCGTACGAGCCGCGAGTGGTGGTCCGGGTTGCCGTTCACACCCACCCACGTCGTCGCGGCGGGTAGCGCCAGGTCGGTCACGACGTTGTCGGCGTCGATGACCCGTATCCCCCGGTGGCCGGGCGAGAACGTCTGCAGGACCACGTGTCCGGCGAACGCGTCGACGGTCAGCAGCTTCGTCTCCCGCGCGTCGCCGAACACCACCTCGGTCAGCGCTGCCATGGGCCGGGCCGGGCAGTGCCACAGCCGGGAGGTCTCGTCACCGGAGTTGGCCAGGATCCAGAACTGCCCCTCCCGGTGATCGGCCTGCAGATGCGTGCCGGCACGTCGTGCCGGCCCCAGGAGGAACGGTTCGGACCGTGGCGCCAGCGCGTCGATCACGGAGATCTGGTTGCCGACGTGGCTGTCCGACTCGATGAAGACGTACCTCTCACTACGTGACAGGTCGACGGTGAGCCACGACGACTCGTCCGGCTCCTCGTACACCAGGGTCCGCTCGCCCGTCGCCAGCGTGAGACGCCAAACCTGGAAGGCCCGGCCGGTGGCGTCCGTGACGAGGTGGAAGTAGTGCTCGCCGGCGGCGTCCCAGGCGCCGCCGTACGTGACCCCGTCGACCTGGACGGGCAGCTCGGCGCCGGCGGCGACGTCCCGGAAACGCAGGCGGAACCGCTCGTCGCCGACAAGGTCGACGGCGTACGCCAGGAGCCGACCGTCCGGCGAGACGTCGTAGACACCGAGCGCGAAGTGCGGCTGCCCGGCGGACAACGCGGCCTCGTCGAGCACGACCTGCTCGGTCTGTGGCACGGCCTCGCCCGAGTCGGGGTCGACCAGGCTGCGGCAGCGGAGCACGGCTGCGGATCCATCGGCCGTACGGCTGTAGTAGAGCCACTGTCCCTTCGCGACGGGCACCGATCGGGTGCCCTGCGGCGTCCAGGACCTGATCTGCGCCTCGGCGTCCGCGACCGTGCTCTCCAGCGGCTCCAGGATCGCCGTGGTGTAGGCGTTGTTGGCCTGGACGACGGCGAAGACCTCGGGGGTGAACAGGTCTTCCATCCACTGCCACGGGTCGCTGCGGGTCTGCCCGTGGTGTCGGGCGAGGTGCTCCCTCGGCGGTGCAGCGGGTGGGTCGACGTCGGCCACCCTCCAGGTCGCCGCGACGCGGGTGCCTTCACTCATAGAGTTCCCTCAGCTCCCGCATCTCCTGCACCACCTCCGGCCACAGCTCGTCCGGCCCGGACAGGGCGCCCTCGATGCCGAAGATGTTGCCGAAGGGATCGCGGAACTGGGTGATCTGCCGGCCACCCTGCACGGCCAGCGGCCGGTGTATCTCCAGGCAGCCCCGGTCGGCGAGTTCACGGCGGGCGTCGTTGAAGTCCGCCACCTCCAGGTACGGCAGCGGCGAACCGCCGGGAGGATTGCGTTCGTCCGTCGGGGAGAACACGATCTCGACCCCGGCCAGGTCGATCGACGCCGAGCGGGGGAAGCGGACCAGCGGCTGCCGCGTGAGGTTGGCCCACCAGTGCGCGATCGCAAGCCATTCCTCGGAGAAGATGACGACGGACGAGACGCGGCTGATCGATACCGTCATGAGGTCCCACCCGGTTCCCGCGCCTCGAGCAGTGCCGCCGGCGCCCACCCGGCCACGAGCGCGTTGGCCTGGGATATCAGCACACGTCTGAGGAGCTGCGGTCGGGCGACGCTGAACAGGTCCGCCAGCGTCCGCCGGACGTCTTCGGGATCCGCGTCACGGCTCCACACGTGGGACGACGCGAACACGTCCGCGGCGTACAGCTCACCTCGCAGGATGGCGACGAAATCGTCGAAGCAGAGGGTGAGTCCGCACGGAAACCGGTCCCGGGCCGTCTCGGCGGCTTCATACAGCGGCACGAACCCGGACCGCGTGACGTCGAGCGCGTACTGGCAGCGGGTACCCGCCGGACCTTCGATGAGGGTGAGCAGGAAGGCCTTGGGCCCGAGGCCGTCGTGGGTGCCCTGGGCCCAGTGCGCGCGCCGTGGACCGCCCGGCGGATACAGCGTCAGGTCCCTCGCCAGGCCGGGAAGCGCGTCGAGCACGAGTTCGTGGCGGTCGCGTCCTTCGCGGTCGCTTCTCGGCCGTGCGGACAGGGGAAGCACGAGCTCACCCAGCTCCTGTTCGTGGCCGGGCGAGACCCACTCCGCGGCGGCTGCCGGCTTCACGACCACGTCGATGTCCCAGGCGTCACCGGCACGGACCACGCACGGTGCGGCGGCCCCGGGCGCGGAGCCCTGCGCCACCCAACCGTCGAACACCGACCGGTCGACCGCCGGGTGCCGCACGCCGCTGCCGAGGTGCAGCCCGTCGCCGTCTGACGCGGGCGTCCGCTCGGCTCCGCCGTGTCGCACCTCGAACACCGAGCCCTCGTCCGAAGGCACTCCATCGGCTCGGCAGGGACCGTCACCGCGCAGGTAGAACGCCGATGGGCAACCGGTTTCGCGGACCATCAGCCCGGCGGCCGGCAGGGCCGCGGTACCGACCGGCGCCGGCGCCACGAATCGCAGCACGAGGTCACCGACGGAGACGTCGTGGTCGACGTACCCGCGGATCGCGACGAACCCCAGGACCTCGATCGCTTCGGCGGCCACCGCCGGCAGCAGCGGGCTCACCACCACCACCACCTGCCGATCGAGCTGGTGGAGCGTCTGGAGGTCCAGCTGTTCCGGGCGGGCACCGGTGATGACCACCGCGTCGACCGGCGGCATCGCGTCGTGGTCGAGGTGTCGGGGTGGGTGGAACACGTAGCGGTAGGAGTCGGTCCATCCCACGTCATCGAGCCAGGCCGGGTCCACCGCCACCCTGACCCCGCCGGTGGAGTGGACGCGCCAGCTGCGGCCACCCTCGAAGATGGCCTTCACCGCGGTTCTCCGTCGGCCTCGGACAGGTACACGGCGTGCAGCAGCCGGGTGGCGGTGGCGTCCCGCCAGGACGCGGTGAGCGCGGGCATCTCGTCCGGCTGGGGCCACCACACGGCGACTTCCGTGTCGGCGGGGGCGGGCGCCACCATCATCGGCAGGTCCCTGTAGAGCACCGGTTCCAGGCCGAGGAGACGACCGGCTTCCGGGTGCCGCCCGGTTCCGCTCATCGCCCCGCACCCTCGACCGCCAGATCGGGCACCCGTTCCTCCTCCATGCCCAGCCGGCGCAGCCCCGGCAGCGGAAGCACCATCAGGGTCGACACCACCAGGATCACCGTCGCCACCCAGCCCAGGGTGGCGGGACCCAGCCCCTCCAGGAGCCAGCCGGCAAGGAGGTATCCCACGGGCATCAGGCCGAAGACGGTCAGCTGGTCGATGGAGAACACCCGTCCGAGCCGCCCGCGCGGGACTGTCCTCTGCAGAGCGGTGGTCCACAGCACCGCGAACGTGGCCAGTCCGAAACCGGTCAGCGCGGAGGCGACGAGGATCAACGCCGGATGGCCGTCCATCGCCAGCAGGACGGTCTGCGGGAGCTGGAGCAGCAGCACGAAGGTCGCCACCCAGCCCGGCGAACGCGTACGGATCGACGAGGCCAGCATCGCGCCCAGGAATGCCCCACCCCCCTCAGCCGCCGAGATGTAGCCGAACCAGCCCTCGGGCCCGGTCAGGATGGGCAGCATCACCGCGACGGGTGCCGCCACCATCGCCATGTGCAACGTGCCCTGCAGCATCACACCGGCCATCCACGGCAGCCGGACGACGTAGGCGAAACCGTCCTTGATGTCGGCTGCGAGCGATGAGCCCTGGCCCTCGAGACTGGGCGCTGGCTCGTTCAGTCGGAGCAGTGTGACGATGCTGACGAGGAAGGTGACGATGTCGATTCCGAGCGCCCAGGTCGGGCTGAACGCCGCCGCCACGGCCCCGCCGAGCGCGGCGCCGACGATGACACCGAAGCGGTTCACCAGGGAACGCAGGCCGTTGGCGCTCGCCAACATCTCCTCGGGCACCAGCGACGGCAGGATCGCCCCGTACGCGGGACGGTAGAAACCGCTGCCGATGCCGAGCACCGCGGCCAGCACGCCGAGCACCACCAGCGGCGCGTCGTTGCCGACGAGGATGATGCCCAGAACGGCAGCGGCGCGGATCAGGTCAGAAATGATGATCATGCGAGAGCGGCGGTGCCGGTCCGCCAGGGCACCGCCGATCAACAGCGAGACGACGCCGCCCAGAGCCGTCATCCCGAGTACCAGACCCACCGCCTGCGCGGCATCGTCGCGTGGCAGCAGGAACAGCGCGACCGCCACGGTGTAGAGGGCGTCACCGACGACGTTGGTGAGCTGGCCGATCCAGACCCGCCGGAACTTCGGCAACCGCAGCGGAGTGAGAAGGGACGCGTTGAACATCAAGTTACCTCGGAAGTAGCGGGCCGTAGCCGATGCCGCTCATGAACTTCGCCGTTGGCCGTGTCGATCAGCAGGTCCACGCTCTCCTTCAGCGCCAGCGAAGCCCGGATCAGACCTTGGAGCAGCGCAACACCGTCCGGCTGGTGCCAGTCGCCCGGCGTGCCACCCTGTTCACGGGACAGAAGACGTTGCGCCAGAACATCTGCCGCCTGATCCGGATCCTCCAGATGAGGACAGACCAGGACGGCGAAATCCGCCCGGTCGAGGGCGCTACGGAGCATACGTTCCTCGATCGACCCGCCGCGCTGGAGGGCGACGCCCCCGCCCGTGTCGACCACCCCCTCGGTGGCAGTGACCGCCTCAGCCAGCGCGCGCACCTCGTGGCGGGCGGTATAGGCGTGCCAGGCGGAAAGGCCACCGCTGGCGTACGCGTCATCGGCGGCCTGCTCGGTGTAGCCGAACCTTCCGTACCAGCGCGGAGGATCCTCGTCGAAGCAGGCGACCTCCAGGCCCCGGCGAGCGGCCAGGACCCCAGCGACCGTCGACTTGCCTGCGGCAGGTGGACCCACGACCACTATCGCCACGCAAGGGCCCGTACGTTGCGGTAGAGCTCGGCGGCCAGTTCCGGCCGCACCTGCTCGCTGTAGTAGCCGTACAGGAAGCCCACGGGGCTGTCCACCTTCTCGCACAGGTACCACTGGCGCATGCGGCTGACCGCGAGTTCCCAGATGTGGATCCTGCCCCGGAGTACGGCGACAAGGTCCACAGCGTTGACGTCGATGCCGGACGGCACGGAGAACAGGCAGTCGCGGAGGTCCAGCGGCTGCTCCTCGAAGCGGCCGTTGTTGAAGTTCAACACGAAGACTCGTGAGCCGTCGTCCGCCTCACCCGCGGCGTCGAAGCCGCGCAGGTGGACAGCGAACCTGTGCGGGCCGACCGGCTTGTCGAGATAGGTGTTCTGGGTGATCAGATCCCGCCCCAGGTTCGCCTGCATCAGCAGCGGAGCCATGAGCTGGAGTTCCGACTCGACGAGAGCCCGGTCCTCGTCCGTGAGCTGTTCGTCGAACAGGGGCGGCAGCGGCTCGGACAGGTCCGGCTCGGCAACGGCCTCCTTGTCGCTGGGGGCGACGGGACGCGACGGCTCGGCAGGATCGATCCACTCCGCCTGGCTGTAGCGCACCTCCGTCCCGTCGTCGACCACCACGCTCTGGCCGGGACTCATGCCCAGCACCCGGGTGGTCAGCGAGAGCCGGCTGGCGATACCGGCCAACTGCTCGAAGTTGCCCCACAGGAACTCGCCGTGCTTGGCGGGAACCTGCACGTAGCCGCCACCGCTGAAGGTCACGTACCGGACCGAGGGGAAGCTCGCCACGACGTCGGACAGCACCCCGTGCAGCAGGCGGAGGCCGGTGACCTCAGCGAACTCGGCACTGCCGAGCGGCAGCATGTTGTCGAACGCGCCGAGGTGACCCGCCGGCGGCACCTGCCCGTTGTGGGTGGCCACGACGATGTCCGGATCGCATCCGCCCTCCAGCGAGGGGGCCGCGATCGACGTGTCGGACTGGATGAAGACTCCGCCGGCCTTCTCCTCCGCATGCCGCACGAAGACGCTGGCGACACGGTTCTCCCACATCGGCGCATCCGGGCCGCCCGGGACGAACACCACGTCGACCGCGCCGATCCGCTGCACCGCGCCGAGCTCGACCAACTCGACCTGGCGGCCCGCCTCCTCCAGGGCGCGAACGCACACCTTCGGCATCATCCGCGGCATCAGAATGCGGGTTTCCGGCGGCAGCAGGTCCAGCGAGTTGAGGTGGAAGTGGTCCAGATGCTCGTTGGTGACCAGCACGGCATCCAGCGACGGCATCTTCTCCACCGCCACCTGGCGCGCGGGATGGATCTCGAAACGCAGCCTGTCCGAGTGTCCGAAGGAGTCGGTCAGCACCGGATCGACGAGGACACGGGTATCCCCGATCTCCACCAGCCACGACTGGTGACCCAGGAACGTCAGGGATGCGGGGGACATCAGGCGTTCTCCTTCTCGAGGTACTCGAGCTGCTGCTGGTAGACCCGGCACGACAGGTCCGGGCGTACCTGCTCGCCGAGGGCGTCGTAGAACAGCGCCACCGGCGAGGACAGCGCGTTTCCGTCGAACCACGTGCGCATCGCGATGCCGACGACGTCCCAGTACTGCAGGTCGCCACGGAGTACGGCGGCGAAGTCGACGGCGTGGATGAAGATTCCCTCGGGGTACGCGGCGACAGAGTCGTCAAGCGGCAGATCCGCCGCCTCCTCGAACGCCCCGGCGGCCAGATCGAAGCGGAAGCTGCGGTCCGGACGGGTCAGATACTTGAGCTTGAGGACGAACGGGTGTGCCGACGGCGAAACGGCCATCCGCCGGCCGAAGTCACTGAGCAGCAGGACGCGGCTCAGATACGTCAGCTCGCGTTCGATGCAGGCCAGCGCCGCGTCCTCGGATTCTTCGTCGGCGTTCTCGATGCAGCGCATGGCGATGCTGTCCCGCCTGGCCAGGAAGCTCTCCCGCCGGTGGATCAGCTCGGCGAAGCGGTCATGGTCGACGCCGAGCCACGACAGCTCCCCGACCTTCTCGATGCCGTGCTCACGCACTTCGACGACGTCGCCGGGAACGGGGCCCACCACGTCCATGTGCCGCACCAGCTGCTTGGCCAGGCGCGCCATCTCCTGCTGCTCCGAGAACGGGAACGGGCCCATCTGCTCGTAGTCCTTCAGGAATCCGCCGCCGCACAGCAGGATGTGTGCCCCGCGGAAGATCTCCGACTGCTCCACCGCCGAGGCGACAACTTCCCCGAGGATGTCCAGGCCCGGAAAGCCCTGACCGCGGTAGCGGACGGCGGTCTGCCCGGCGGGCCGGTAGCAGTCCAGCGACCCGAACACACCGGGCGGGGTCACCTGCGCGTTGTTGCTCATGGCCACCACGCGGGGGGCTGGCAGCCGTCCCGAGGAAACAGCCTCGATGAAGTCCGTGGAGGTGGTGGCGTCGATTCCCAGGAAGACGCCGCCCCGGTCCGGCTCGGACGCGTCGAGCACGTAGACCTGCGACACGCGGCTCTCCCAGAGCACCGTGTCGGGGCCAGGGGGGAAGAGGGTGACGATGACCGACCCGAACCTGGCCGGCTCCCCGAACGGCAACCGGGTGACGGTCAGGCCGAGCGACTCGATGCAGTCGACGACGGTGTCGATCATGGTGGGCCCGACGATGACGGGCGTCGACTTGTCGAGCTTGTTCAGGGAGGGCAGGTGGAAGTGGTCGGAGTGCTCGTGACTGATGATCACGGCAGCAGGCCGTGGCATCCGGTCGATGTCGATCAGCCTCGGCGGATAGATCTCGACCGGGCTCGAGGTGTACTCCTCGCCGTAACGGCGGTACAGGATTGGATCCACGAGGACCGGTGAATCCTCGGCCCCGAGAGCGAAGCCGTTGTGTCCAAGGAAACCGATCTTCATATCGCCTCTTCCAAGGGGTGCGGTGGGGGCACAGTGACCAAAGGCGGTGGGCGACGTCGTACGCCGCCCACCGCCCTCGCACTAGCGGGTGTAGTGGGCCATCCCGACGTGAACCCGGGATCCGCCCGCCTTGGCGGTGGTCGCCTTCGGCGTGACCTTGCCGACGGCCTGCTTCAGCGCGTCGAGGTCGGCCTTGGTGATGGGCTTCGCTTCCTTCTTCATGTTCACCTCCCCGTGCGTGAATCGGCAGCGCTCCGCCATGCGGACCCGCAGGTCCGCACGCGGGCAACTGCACCTGCCTGTTCCTTTTCGGAGCAGCCGGAGGCGACCATGGAAGTCTCGCGACGAACCGTCGATCGACTCATGACTGTCCATGGGCGAGTGTGTCACCGATCGACGTGAGCCGCTGTCCCATCATCATCCACAAGGGATCGCGGGGCGCGGCTGACCGGCGTCGGCGAGACCGCCGCACCCGCCCCCACCAGCCAAAAGGGCTCCTGCGGCGCAGTCCGCCACGTCGGCGCCACCACTGCGACTCAAGCCGTTTACAAGCGTGCGTGTAGTGGCGGCCCGACGCGGCGGGAGCGGCTCGTCCGCTGGACCTCGATCAACCGGAATGCGATCGGGCGGCCGGGTCGGCGCGACGCGTGGAGGCGCACGGCGGCCCGCTCGCGTACGCCGGTGTGCCGTGGCGCCGCAGCCGCGGTCCGTCGCAGACGTACGACCTCGGCGCGCCGGCGGCGGTCCCGGCCGCCCTCGCCGCGCGGCAGGCGACCTCACGCGGGAGCGAGCCGGCGGGGCCGGCGCCCTTCTACCCGTCGAGGCGGGTGCGGCCGCCGGCGCGCTCGAAAAAACCTGATTGGTAGCGGACGCGACTACTTGAGCTGGCCGGCGGTCAGGCCGGACTGGACCTGACGCTGGAAGAGGATGTAGACCAGCAGCACCGGGACCACCGCGATGGTGAGGCCGGCGAAGAGCTGCGCGTAGTCGCCGGCGTAGCCCTGGTTGACCGAGAGCGCGGCGAGACCCTGGGCGAGCACCCACTTGGACTCGTCGCCCTGCATGAGCACCTGGGGCAGCAGGAACTGGTTCCAGTGGCTGAGGAAGTTGAAGATGGCGACGCTGATCAGTCCCGGACGCGCCATCGGCAGCATCACCTGGAAGAACAGCCGGAAGTGACCGCAGCCGTCGACCAGCGCCGCCTCCGCGACGGCGGTGGGGAGGGTACGGAAGAAGGCGGTCAGGAAGAACACCGTGAACGGCAGCGAGTAGGCCGCGTACACCAGGATGAGACCCGTCCAGGTGCCGAACAGGCCGGCGTTGCGCACCACGAAGAACAGCGGCACCAGGGCGAGGAAGACGGGGAACATCAGCCCGCCGACGAACAGGTAGTAGACGACCTGCTTGCCGCGGAACTCGTAGCGGGCGAAGACGTACGCGGCGGTGGCGCCCATCAGCATGGTCAGGGTGACCGAGCCCGCGACCACCACCAGGCTGTTGAGGAAGTACTGGCCGATGTGCGCCCCGCTCCACGCGCGCGACCAGTTGTCGAAGCGCAGCGCGCCGGGCAGCGACCACGGGTCGGCCAGGATCTCCGCGTTGCTCTTGAACGAGCTGATGAACATCCAGAGCAGCGGCAGTACGGTCAGCGCACCCCAGAACAGCAGGAAGCCGTGCGACAGCACGTTGGCGACGCCGAGTTCGCGGCGTACCGGGCGGTCGGCGGGGCCGGGAGGCTCGTCGGGCAGCGCCACGGACGCGGGCTTGTCCAGAGTCGTCACGAGTACTCGATCCTGTCTCGCTTGCTGGCCCGCAGCGCCAGCACCGCCACCGTGAGGGTCAGGAAGAACATCACCACGCCGATCGCCGAGGCGTAGCCGAACTTGGTCTCGCTGCCGAACGCCGTGTCGTACATCCGCACGCCGATGACGTCGGTGGAGAAGTTGGGACCGCCGTTGGTCATCAGCTGCACCAGGATGAAGCCGTCCAGGGCGAAGATGGCCAGGTAGACCCAGGCGACCTGGACGGTGTCCCAGAGCAGCGGGATGGTCACCTTCCACAGCGTGGTCAGCCGGGAGGCGCCGTCGAGCATGACCGCCTCGTAGATCTCCTTGGGGATGGCCGACATGGCCGCGCCGAAGAGCACCACGTAGAAGCCGACGTTGCTCCAGATCATCACGGCGAGCACGCACCAGAAGGCGGTCCGCGGATCCCCCAGCCAGGTGGGCGCGCCCAGACCGACGCTGTGCAGGGCGCTGGTGAGCAGGCCCTTGTTCGGGTGGTAGACCTCCTTCCACAGCAGCGCGATGATCACGACGGAGAGCACCTGGGGGAAGAAGTAGACCGTGCGGTAGAACGACGAGCCGCGCACCCCGCTGACCCCCGCCCGGCCCTTGCGCCCGCCCATGTTGAGCATGGCGGCGAAGAAGAGGCCGAGCACGATCGTCAGCACCGGAACCAGCGCCAGCAGGATCGCGTTGTTCTTCAACGCGTTCCAGACGTAGTCGTCGTTCCAGAGCGTCTTGAAGTTCGCCAGCCCGACCGAGTTGGCGTCGGCCGAGTAGCCGAGCCAGTCGGTGGTGGAGATCTGGAACGCCTGCAGGTACGGCGACACGACGAAGATGACGTAGAGCAGCACCGGCGGCACCAGGAAGGTGACGATCAGCGGGTACTTGCCATGTCTCACGATGAGGTCCTACCTCTTCAGCGGCGGCCCGGTGGGGCGGGGCGGTCCGCCCCGCCCCCCCCGCCGGGGGGTGAGGCGGGCCGCGGGTGATTGTGTAGAGAGCGGGGC